>JANOVQ010000624.1:0-7023 GCA_031417495.1 Pseudomonadota bacterium
GCGCGCCTGTGGTTCAGCCCTCACCCATCCCTATATCACGACCGATTATTCCGAAGCGCTGCCGGAACTCATCACGCCAGCGTTTTCGAAGAATCAGGAAGTCGCCGATTTCCTGCAACAGCTCCATCAATTTATCTACCAGGCGCTCACGCCGGATGAATTGCTGTGGTGTGCCAGCATGCCGTGTGCGATCAAGGACGATCTTGAAGTGCCGATTGCTCAATTCGGGCATTCAAATATTGGACGCATGAAGCATGTTTATCGTGTGGGTTTGGACTATCGCTATGGGCGCCGCATGCAGGCCATCGCTGGGGTGCATTTCAACTACTCTCTGCCGGATGAATTCTGGCCCCAATATCAGGCAATAGAAAAGGATCCCGACAGCCAACGGACTTTCGTCGATAAAAGCTACTTCGCGCTGATTCGCAATTTCCGCCGCCTGGGCTGGCTAGTGCCGCTCTTGTTTGGCACCAGTCCGGTGGTCGGCAGTTCGTTTCTGGCCGGGCGCACCGCGCGCTTCAAGGAATTCGACGCGCACTCGCACTATCTGCCTCATGCGACTTCGCTGCGCATGAGCGATATCGGCTACAAGAACAAGAATCAAGCCGTGTTGCAGATGTCCTATGACAATCTCGACAACTATGTCGCGAGCCTCGCCAAGGCGATCGCCACTCCCCATCCAGAATACGAGGTGATCGGTCTGTACGACGGTGAGCGTCGCGTACAACTTAATACCAATGTGCTGCAACTCGAGAACGAGTTCTATAGTTATATGCGACCGAAACGCGCCACCCATTCCGGTGAAAAACCCAGTGCTGCACTGCGTGGGCGCGGTGTGGAATACGTGGAAATGCGCGCGCTGGATGTGTTCGCGTTCAGCCCGAGTGGCGTGGCACTCGAACACATGCACTTCCTGGAGGCGTTTCTGTTGTTATGCCTGTTGGCTGACAGTGCGCCGATTGCAGCTGAGGAGCAGTGGGCGATCGAATACAACGAATTGACAATTGCGTTGCGTGGCCGTGAGCCCGGTCTGCGCCTGATCCAGGGCGGGCGACGGATTGGTGTCGCGGACTGGGCGACGGATATCTTTAATGCGATGGAACCGCTGTGTGAAATTCTGGACGGCGCCGACAGCGGTTCAGCGTACCGGGATGCACTCAAGGCCCAGCGCGCCGCCTTGCTTGATCCAACGCTACTGCCTTCTGCACAAATCCTGCAGCGCATGCGCACCGCGCAGCAAAGTTTTTATGACTTCGCGCTGGATCTGTCGGCCGAGCATGCCGCGCATTTTCGGGCAAACCCTCCCGCCGAGTCGGTTACCGGACAGCTGCGCACCATGACGGAGGAATCGCTGGCGTCGCAACGCACGCTGGAAGCCGACGCAAGCCAGAGTTTCGAGGATTACCTCGCGCGCTATTTCGCGGGCTAATTTGCCCGCGAGCAAACTTTTGAGGCACGGCGCACTCTAATCCCAGCAAGAAAATTGAAATTAAGGAAGGCCCGATGAAACGCCGAGATCTCTTTACCCGCCTGGTCGCATGTTCAGTTTGGTTCAGTCCTTGGCGACTCTTGGCCGACGAAACTCCCCCTGAGATCGTTAAACTCCAGGAACGATGGCGTGAGTTGTTAAATCCTGCGGCCAAGGTGGCGACCGACCCCAAGCCCTTAAACAAACCAGAGGCTGAGTGGCGCACGGTCCTTCCCGCGGACAGCTACCAGGTGTTGTTCGACGAAGAGACCGAGCCGCCGTTCTCGAGTTACCTGAATCAGGAAAAGCGCGTCGGCGTGTTCGTCTGCCGCGCCTGCGCCTTGCCGTTATTCACGTCCGAAATGAAATACGACAGCGGCACCGGCTGGCCCAGCTTCTTCACCAGCATTCCTGACCATCTCGCGACCAAAATCGATTTGAAAATTTTCCTACCGCGCACGGAGTACCACTGCGCAAAGTGCGGCGGCCATCAGGGTCATATCTTTGACGACGGGCCGGCACCCAGCAACGAGCGCTGGTGTAACAACGGCGTGGCGTTGAAGTTTATCGCACTCAAGGATTAAAGGTGATCGAGGGCGAGCATCGCCGGTGCGGCCGCCCGTGCCAGGTAGACGCCAGTGCCCACTCGGAGAAACCCCCGTCGCAGGTGTTGGCGATACCAACTCGCGCGGCGTAGATGGACCGCGCTATCGGTGCGCTTCTGGTCGCAAAAGTCCCGCCAATCTTCGCGCGTGAGCACCGTGAAATAGAGTAGTCCACTGCACAAGGATTCGAGATTTAACAGGGCGCCAATCGCAGCATTGCGATCGAGATACTGCAGCACGTCATGGCACACCACCAGTTCAAAGGGCTTGCGCGCCACATAGTCCGTGATTGAGGATTTTGTCCAGGCGTAGCGCGCGCAGGCATAGTCGCTGACTTCGACGCCAGTGCACCGCGCGGCAGGAAACGCCGCCTCCAAGGCGCGTACAAAAAATCCCGCGCCGGCGCCGGCATCGAGCACCCTGCGCACATTTATCTCGAACAAATTCGCATAAGCCGCCAGCAAGCGGGCGCGTGGTACGTAATCCAGCGGGGCGGCAACCCGGGTCCGGCGGGCGTAGTAGTAGCGCGCGAAGAAGCGCCCGTCGAATTGCTCAGATTTCATGTCCAATATCTTTAATCTCTGCAAAATTTAATGAAGTTGAGCGCGAATATGGCCGCTAGCACCTGAAACCCCCGTCTCGCTGGTGGATATCGATTGACCCGACCTCGTTATGTTTAACACAATCGACGCAGAACACCCGCGACGATCGGCCCTGATTGTCAGCGGGACATGCCGTACCGCCCAGCGGCTAAAAAGGAGGTCACAATGACCACAACGGCCCACCGTTTCCTGCTCTCGCTACCGCTTGCCGTGCCTTTGATGGCGAATGCCTTCAATCTCGGCCAACTCACCACCCAGTCACACCGCGGCGAAAACCTGGATGCCACGATTGCGCTGTATCTAGCACCCGGCGAGTCGACTCTGCCACTGGCAGTGACTCTCGCGCCTGATTTGTTCTCGCCTGCGCAGTTTTCTACCGCGACTCTGCTCGGAGCATTGTCTAGTCAAGTGGAATACGCGGCCGGGGGTTACGCCCAGATTCATTTGCGCTCAACAATCCCGCTGAACCTTAGCGAGCTGAATTTTCGCGTGCGCGCGCAGCTGGGAACGGAAGCCTTGTCGCGCGTGTATGCGCTGAAATTGCCGCCGGCGCCACGCGTGGTGCGCGCACGGCCAGCCATTTCCCGCACACTCCCCGAACTTTCTGCAGCGAGTTTGACGGCCACCACGTATGGTCCGGTGCGTAGCGGCGACACCATCTGGGCGATTGCCAGGCGTGTGCGCGGCACCGCCGCCCTGAATGCAACCATGCAGGCGTTACACGCGGCGAATCCACACGCCTTCGTCAACGGCGACATCAATCGCCTGAAACTTGGCGTGACGTTGGCTCTGCCTATTGACGCCGCGCGCAAGAGCGTCCGAACTGAGGCGCCGAGTACCGCTTCCACCGCACTAGCCAACACGGTGAGCGAGGACTTTTTCGCGACTGAAGACACGGCGGCGCCGAGCGCTGCCAAAACTCGGGCGGCCACCAGCGCTACGCTGGCGCAACGCGATCCTGTGCTCGCGAAGATGCTCGCCGAATTAGACCTGAAATATGCCGCGATCCGCGCGCAGTATGCGGCACCGGTGACCAGCGCACCGGCCACCACCACCGCGCCCGTGGTTGCGACTGCAGCACCTGTAGCCACCCCCGATGTGGCGCCCGTGGCGCCACTCAGCGCGGCCGCCCCTGCGCTGCAAAGAGACGCCGCGGCCACCCCTAAAGCGTCCAGCGGCGGCGGCTCGCCACTGCTGCTGAGCATGCTGTTGGGAGCAGTCCTGGCAGGCGCAGTCTTCGCTTATTCCCGGCGCCGACTACAGGCGCGGCGCAATTTGCAGGCAGCATTCGAAACGCGCGAGGCGCGGCGTAGAGCGGAAGTGTCCGCCAAGGCCGGTCGGGGCGAGGAGCAAGTGCCAGTGCCCGCAAGTGCTGTTGTCAGCGAAGTTTTCGTCGCACCTGATTTGGCGTCTACTTCGGAAGGCATGGAAATTGCGCACTTGGTCTCCCCTCTGTTTGCGGCACTGGAAGACTCCCAAGACGATATCGATACGAGCATCGCGCATGGCCGCTACGAGGACGCCGAACACCTACTGCAGAAAGTGATCCGCGCCGCGCCGCGTAATGTCGCGGCCAAGCTGCGCCTCGCAGAAGTCTTCTACATCACCGAGCGCGTGGAAGCTTTCAGCACGCTCGCGGACGATCTCCAGCTGAATCACCGTGCAGATTTAACCAACGACGAATGGCGGCGCGTGATGCGTATGGGGAAGGTCATTGCACCTGAGCTGGCGCTCTTCGCGGGTCCGCGTGCGGTCAGTGCAGGCTAGCCTGCCTGCCGGCTCACGCGCGGAAGGTATCCTTACGCGCGCGGGTGGCGCCGAACACTTCCACTAACGAAGCGCCCGTTAAGCCCAAGGTGTGCTGGATTTCCAGGCTGTCGGGCCGCAGAAAGGGATTCGTCGCACACTCCTCGGCGAGCGTTGACGGCACGGTGGGCTTGCCCGCTGCACGCAACTCATCGACGCGCCGCATCCGCGCCACCAGGCGCGGGTTCGCAGGTTCGACCGACAACGCAAAACGCCCGTTCGACTGGGTGTATTCATGGGCGCAGTAGACGCGCGTGGCGGGTGGCAGGGCCTTGAGCTTGGAGAGCGAGTTCCACATCTGGGTGGGCGTGCCTTCGAACAGGCGTCCACAGCCCAGCGCAAATAAAGTGTCGCCGCAGAACAACGCGGCGGATTCTTCAAACCAATAGGCAATATGGCCGCGAGTGTGACCGGGCACATCGAACACCGTGGCGCGCGCGCTCCCCAACGCGAAGGTGTCGCCATCGCCCACCTCAGTCACAATGCCGGGGATACGCGCGCGGTCAGCACGCGGTCCCACCACAGTGCATCCGGTTTCACGGATCAAAACCTCATTGCCCCCGACATGATCGGCGTGATGATGAGTGTTGATGATATGCGTGAGCTGCCAGCCCAAGTGCGCGAGCGCGTCCAGCACTGGTTCGGCCACTGCCGGATCGACCACCCCCGTTTGGCCGGTGACGGGATCGCGGACGAGATAGACGTAGTTGTCACTCAGGACTGGTAGCTGTTCAATTTGCAGCATGGTGGGCTCCCGCGCGCGAGTTGGAATGGTCGATGAGTATACTGGCATCTCATCCGCCCACTGCGAAACCGCCCATGACCGAGCGTGCCGAGTTCTGGCGCCATGCGAAATCTTCCAGCGTGCTGTTCCGCGCGCTAAAGGTTTCGCTCACGGTCGGGTCATTGCTGATGTTGATCAACTACGGCGACAAATTGCTCGCCGGCACCCTCACCCTGCGCGACGTGCTAAAGATTGCGCTCACCTACTGCGTGCCGTTTGGTGTTTCGACGTGGTCGGCGGCGCGTGCACTGGCCGCGACTCGGCGATAGTGGCTCGCGATGTTGGGGTTCACTTCGTTATCCCCAACCTACTTTTAGTCTCAGGCATCTTGCGCCGGCGCGACCGCCTAGTCATAATCGACCAATCGGTCAGTTATGTTTGAGGCCTTCCTATGGACACCAGCGCCGCCCAGCGCGTCGCCGAGCGCACCCGTGAAGCGCTCTGGCGAGACGATTTCGCCAGCCAGTCTTTGGGCATCACCTTCCTCGAACTGCGGCCCGGTTACGCCAAGCTCGCGATGACTGTGCGGCGCGAAATGTTGAATGGCTTCGGGATCTGCCATGGCGGGATGCTCACGACCTTGTGCGACACTGCGCTCGCGTTTGCCTCCAACAGCCACAATGAAAAGGCCGTCGCGGTGAGTCTGGCGATCGACTTCGTGACCTCGGCGCGCCTTGCGGATCAATTGAGCGCCGAAGCGCGCGAAGTCACGCGCACCCGCCGCACCGGCGTCTATGACGTCACGGTCACCAATTCACAAGGCACCTTGGTAGCCGTGATGCGCGGCAGAGTGCAACGCATGCCGGACCAGCCGGTCGTCGAGGGCTGAGCGATGGCCGGCGCGCGTGCTCACGTCTCCGGTGCGCTGCATGCGATTGAAACAGCGAGCGTGGACGAGATCCGCAGCCTCCAACTCACGCGCCTACGCGCCACCGCGCAACAGGTGTATGCACGAGTGCCGCATTATCGGCAAGCTTTCGAGGCGGCTGGCGTGCACCCGGACGAGCTGCGCGATTTAAGCTCCCTCGCGCGCTTCCCGTTTACCACCAAGGCCGATCTTCGCCAGAACTATCCGTTCGGGATGTTCGCGGTGCCACGCGCGGAAGTGGTGCGTGTGCATGCGTCGAGCGGCACCACGGGCAAACCGACGGTGGTGGGTTATACCCGGCACGACATCGAGACTTGGGCCGAGCTCGTCGCGCGCTCGATCTATGCGAGTGGCGGGCGCCCAGGTGACCTCGTACACATTGCCTATGGCTATGGGCTTTTCACCGGCGGCCTGGGCGCGCATTACGGTGCGGAGCGACTGGGCTGCACTGTCGTGCCGATGTCCGGTGGCCAAACCGAGAAACAGCTGCAGTTGATCCAGGATTTCAAACCCGACCTGATCATGGTCACGCCGTCGTACATGCTGACCTTGCTCGATGCCTTGGAGCGCAGTGGCAGCGATCCACGCCAAACCTCCCTGAAAATCGGCATTTTCGGCGCAGAACCCTGGACCGAAGCGATGCGGCAGGAAATTGAAGCGCGTACTCAGCTGGACGCGATCGACATCTTTGGTCTGTCGGAAGTGATGGGGCCGGGGGTTGCCTGTGAGTGCATCGAAAGTAAGGACGGTCCGGTGATCTGGGAAGATCACTTCTATCCAGAAATCATCGACCCGCTGACCGGCGCCGTGCTGCCCGACGGCGAGGAGGGCGAGCTCGTCTTCACCTCGTTGACCAAGGAGGCGCTGCCGATGATTCGCTATCGGACTCG
>JANOVQ010000625.1:0-2888 GCA_031417495.1 Pseudomonadota bacterium
GTTTGGTCGCCGCTACGGGCCCCCTGTGGGGTTTGCGTGTCGCGTTGTACTAATACCGGATAACCCCAGCGCGCCCCACGGCTGGCAGCCTAAAACCTGGCGTTGCGGTCAAGTGTATCCGTCCACGCGCGATAGCTTTTCAATGAGATTTTCTGGTAGCCCACCACATTCATCTCGTAGGTCCCTTCCTCGCACTGGCGTTCGATGTCGGCAAATTCCTCCAGACTGCAATGCACGAACTTCATGCGATCGGTGGGGCGCAGCAGATAGGGCGCTTCCTTAAACGGCTGCAGCCGCTGCTGCATGTCCCAAATAGGCACCGGGGTCCGCGCGAAAATCTGGTAACCGCCTGGCCCATCGACAGGATAGATCGCGGTCGCCCCGCCACCCATGCCAATGGTGCCTTTGTGGGTAAACGTGCGCGGCGGATTGTATTTCGGTGCGAACAGGCGGCAACGCGGATCAAGCGGCATCATGAACGGCGTGCCAGGCCAGAAGCCCAGCGCGGCAACCCAGTACTCAGTGCCGGAGTGCACACGCACGAACTGCGCGACGTCCTCCAGGTTATTCAGCTGCGCGATAAAGGCGGGGTCGCGAGTTTTGTGCGGATTAATTTTCGCAATGTACTGATCGATCGCGTCACTGCTCCACGGATCGAGATACACCGCAGGAAGGTAGATCAGGCGACTGTTGAGTTCGATCTCGTCCAGGTTCGCAATGGTCTTTATCAGCTGCGTCATCTGTTCGCGCAAATCATCGAAACCGATCAGATCAGGATCGTAGTGCAGCAGGATGGAGGCAAAGAAGGGCGCGGTTTCGACAATCCCTTTAACGCGCTGTTCGGCGATCAACTTCGCGAGACCCTGCGCGCGGAAATTCAGTTCGAGATTCAGCTCATCACCGAACTCGATCTCCATGAAGCGGTCGCCACCCGGCAGAAAACGGGGTTCGTCGTAAAGCATTTTAGAGGGTTCTCCGCCGCATGGTGCGCTAGCCAATGAGGTCCTGCTGATGAGTCTCGATAAAGCCCGTGAAGACATCGCCCGCCTGAAACGCGGAATGCGCAAGCACGCGCCGCAGAAACGCGATATTACTCGATATGCCCTCAATCCGTGCCGCCGCCAACGCGCGCGCAGTCGCCGTTAACGCGGCCTCGCGCGTCGCGCCCCAGCAGATCACTTTAGCGATCATCGGATCGTAGTACGCGGTAATCGTGTCACCTGGTCGCACGCCGGTCTCGATCCGCACCGCGGCGCTGGCCGCCGGCAGTTCGAAGATTTCGAGTTTGCCCGGCGAGGGCAGGAATTTCTTGGCTGGATTCTCGGCATACAGGCGGCACTCGATCGCGTGACCGCGCACCGCGAGTGCCGCCTGGGTGAGATGCGAAAGCGGTTCGCCGCGCGCGAGTCGCAGCTGTAAGGTCACGAGATCTTCTCCGGTGATCATTTCGGTGACCGGATGTTCGACCTGAATCCGGGTATTCATCTCGAGAAAAAAGAACTCAAAACTCGCGGCATCCACAATGAATTCCACGGTACCCGCGCCGGCGTAACATTGGGTGGCCGCGAGCGTCACCGCAGCGTCGGTCATGCGCTCGCGGACGGCGCTTGGGAGACCGGGCGCCGGCGATTCTTCAATGATTTTTTGGAAGCGGCGCTGAATCGAGCAGTCTCGCTCGAACAAATGCACTGCGCGGCCATCGCCAAAACCAAACACCTGAATTTCAATGTGCCGCGCCTTGGGGATGAAGCGTTCCAGGAAGATCGCGCCATCGCCAAAGGATCGCGCGGCCATGGTCTGGGTGGCCTGTGCGATATTGCGCAGTTGATTCGGATCCTCCACCAAGCGCATGCCGATGCCGCCGCCGCCCGCCGCCGCTTTAACCAGCAGGGGATAGCCGACGGCGCGCGCGGCGTCCTCCAGTCCTGCCAATTGCCCGGCTGTAAAGCGTTCGCTGCCCGGCACGATTGGCACGCCGGCGGCGGACGCAAGCGCACGCGCGCGGGCTTTGTCCCCCATGGCGGCGATTTGGGCGGGGGTTGGCCCCACGAACACCATGCCGGCTTCCGCGACCCGCGTCGCGAAGGCCGCATTCTCGGCCAGAAAGCCATAGCCAGGATGGATCGCCTGTGCGCCAGTTGCCTGCGCTGCAGCAAGAATGGCATCGACATTGAGATAGCTGTCCGCCGCCTTGGCCGGACCCAGGCGCTGCGCCTCGTCAGCGCTGACCGTATGCAAGGCGGTTTGGTCGGCATCCGAATACACCGCCACGGTGCGCAATCCCAAGCGCTTGGCGCTGCGGATTACGCGGCAGGCGATTTCACCGCGATTCGCGACCAGGAGCTTGTCGAAGGGAGAATGCTGCACTGAATATTTCCTGAGTGATGGTCGTGGAAGTAACCGCGATCATGCGGTTCGTGACCATCCTATGCGAGTTCTTTTTCCCTTGTAAATCCAACCGACCACTACAAAGCGATTACAAAAAGAGGGCGGCACTCAGGCGGAGCGTGCGCAGGTGGTTGTGGTAGGCTCTGCGCCCGATCATTGATCACATTCCTTGGGAGTCGCCGTGTACGAACTCGCCCTGCGCCGCTTGAATCGTATGCATGCTGTCGGCTGCACACGCGCCCTGATCGGTGGTAAACGCGGGCTCGAAAAAGAAAGTCTGCGGATCACGCGAGAGGGCCGCCTCGCGACCACGCCGCATCCGCGCGCCTGGGGTTCAGCCCTCACCCATCCCTATATCACGACCGATTATTCCGAAGCGCTGCCGGAACTCATCACGCCACCGTTTTCGAAGAATCAGGAAGTCGCCGATTTCCTGCAGCAGCTCCATCAATTTATCTACCAGGCGCTCACGCCGGATGAATTGCTGTGGTGTGCCAGCA
>JANOVQ010000626.1:0-3541 GCA_031417495.1 Pseudomonadota bacterium
GGGCGTTCCCGGCCGCGACCCGGAAACTGTCGCTCGCGAGCTGCCAGCTGCCTTCGCGCCACAGGTAGGGTTTGTCGGTCGTGACCACCCGTGCGAGATCGCGATCTTTCAGCCCAGGAAATGCGCGGGCCTGGGCGACTGCGGCGCTGATCTGTAGGTCCTTGCCGGCCATGATGCAGCCATTCTGGGCACCTTTGTCGCGCAACAGACGGGTTAATTTCCGCGTGTCGATGTCCGCGATGGCGACCACCTTATGGGCACGCAAATAGACCTCTAAGGAAGCGCTCGCACGCCAGCTGCTGACCGTCGCGGAGCTGTCGCGAATAATGAGCCCGTCGGCATAGACCCGGCGCGCCTCGGCATCGCCCTCGTTGACGCCAACATTGCCAATATGGGGATAAGTCAGGGTCACCAGTTGCTGGCAATAGGACGGGTCGGTCAATATTTCCTGGTAACCGGTCATGGCCGTGTTGAAAACGACTTCGCCCACAGTGGCGCCATGCGCGCCAATGGCCGAGCCGTGGAAGACCGTCCCATCCGCGAGCGCTAGGATTGCTGGTGTCATGACATTGGTAATTTCGGTATGGAAAGCGGAGCAACGACCCAGGTCGTTCGCACACGTTAAGGGCCGCCCGCGATTGTACTTGACGCGCTGCGGCCACGAAAGTGCAATGGGCCTGGGGACAACTTCAAATCCGGTCTGCTAAGGCCTTCAGAGTCCGCGCGCTTGGTGGGCCTGCTGGAGTTGTTCTTGGGTTCGGATTTGACTGCTGATCGCGACCGCGACTTCCAGCGCCCGCTTGCCGTCTTCACCACTGACGGTCGGCGCGCCACCGTGCCGGACTGCGCCGACGAATGACGCAATTTCGTCCATCAACACGTCCGTGCGGATCAGGCTTTCCTCTTCGAAATTGAGCTCCACCGCTGATTGCTCAGGCATGGCGGTCGCGCCCTGGCGTCCCACCACCAGCGTGTGGTTCAGGTAATCCACCGCCACGTAAGAATCCCCTTGATAGATTTTCATGGCGCGCACCGGTTCCCGGTTGACCCGGCTGGCGGTCAATTCGGCGACGCAGCCATCAGCGAAACGCAAGGTGGCGTGCGCGACATCAATGTCCCCTGACACCACAATCGAACCCGTGGCCTGCACGGATTCGAGTGAACTGGTGACCAGCGAAAGCACGATGTCGATGTCGTGAATCATCAGGTCGAGCACCACATCGACTTCGGTGCCACGCTTCTGGTACTTCGATAGGCGGCTGGCTTCGATGCGTTGTGGCGCCTGGATGCGCCGGCGTAGCGCAATCACTGCAGGGTTGAAGCGTTCCAGATGCCCCACCTGGAACACACATTGCCGATGCCGCGCGAGTTCAATGAGCTGCTGTGCTTCCTGCCCTGTTTCGGTGACCGGTTTTTCAACCAGCACATGCACACCATGCGCGAGACATTGGTAGGCGGCCGCGAAATGGTGTTTGGGCGGGGTCACAATGGACACTAGATCCACCTGCCCCAGCAGCGGAGTGAGAGATTCAAACGCGGGAATGCTGAATTTTGTCGAGATCTCGTGCGCACGTTCGGGATTGGTTTCGACCACGCCAACCACTTTGAGATCGGGCAGGCTCAGGTACTTCTGAACATGGAAGTTGCCGAGATAGCCAACCCCAATCACCGCTGCCCGAAGAATTTTCATGTCTGGATACGCGTCAGATCAGGATGCTCCGCGCAATCCTAGCAGACCTCACCAAGCGACCGCGACTGGGCATTTACGCCGAGGGGGCCGCGCTTTCACCAATCAGCCGCGCGGCTCACTTTAGTGGTCACCGCTGGTTCGGCAAACAGCACGCTGCGCGAATAGCGCAACTGACGCAGGGCATCCATGACCTCACCCGGGCTCATTTGACGCGCGAAAGCCAGCGTATAAACCCCCTGCGGGGTCGGGCCTTCGACGACCGCGGCGCCGACCGCCAGTACCAATGAACGCAGTTCACGTTCGGTAATGTCATCGTAGAACACCAAGTTGACTTGCGGCCCATTGGGTCGTGCGGCACGGTCGTCGAACACCGGTTCAGCCACCATGCTGAACCCCGCGTTGCGCAACCACGCGGTGCTGGTCGCAGCGTTGTCCGTGGTCCACGCTAACAGCGACGTGCTGATCGCCAACATCGCGGCCGCCGCCCACGGATATTGGCGCGGACGTGCCGGGGTCTGCGCCAAACGCGCGGACATGCGCTGCAAGGCCGCTTCACACTCGGCATCCGCAATCGGCGTGACAATTTGCTCGGCGAGGACATTTAGCAAGGTCAATTCGCGGCGGCAGACCAGGCATTCGCGCAAATGTTGCTCGATGCGCGTCACCGCCGGGGGCGCGAGCGTGTGGTTCACATACCAGGGCAATAAGGCCCAGGTTTCCTGATGCTCGGCCGCAAAGGGGGCGAGATTATCGTTACTCATGACGGCTCACATTGACTTGCCGACCAGCGCGCCAAGTAAGCGGCGCAAATGGGCACGGGCATGAAACATTCTGGTTTTTACGGTATTGACCGGACAACCCACGATATCGGCAATTTCGTCGTAGGAGTAATCCAGCAAGTAGGTGAGTTCCACCACGCTTCGGTGCGCGGGGGACAGGCGCGTGAGGGCGCGTTCCAGGGTGTTTTTGAGTTGCGCCAGATCGACTTCCTCGACGGGATCTTGATCGCCCGCCAACTCATAATTCTCATCCAGCGATTCCGCGGACTGGCGCTTGTCGCGGCTCAACCGTTTGAGCGCTTTCTTGTACGCGATCCCAAACACCCAGGTGGACACTTTGGAGCGCCCCGCGAAGGTACTGCCTGCCGTCCAAACTGTGTACATGGTGTCGTTGACAACTTCTTCCGCCAATTCGCGATGGCTGACTATCCGCCCCAGGAAGTCCATTAGGCGCGGATAGTAACGTCGATACATCTCATCGAACGCCGCGCGGTTGCCTGCCGCGATGGCGCTGAGCGCCGCGATATCAGCCTCTTCACTGACCGGCGCCGCCGGGGAATTCGGGTTTTTAAATGTCAGTAATGCCATCCGTTTTCTCCGTGACCAGCGCGAGTCGAGGACTCACAACGCGCTTCTCACTAAGCACTTAGTGCTGCGCGCACCAGCAGAGGTTCAAAATTGTACGGGAGTACGGGTTGAAGTGAGACCGGTTTGATTGAACGGGGACCGCTTTAAAGCGCTCCCCGTTCAATGGCTAAGCACGCAGATCCAGCACATCCTGCATGTCGTAGAGTCCCGCTGGACGCTGCACGACCCAGCGCGCGGCGCGTAGGGCGCCAACGGCAAAAGTCGCACGATTCTCCGCGCGATGGGAAATTTCCACCCGTTCGCCCGCGCCGGCAAACAATACGCTGTGGTCGCCGACAATTTCACCCGCCCTAATCGTAGCAAAACCAATGGCTTTGGGGTCGCGCGGACCGGTTTGTCCCTCGCGGCCAAAGACCGCACAAGCCTTCAGATCGCGGCCCAGGGTATGCGCCACAATTTCACCCATGCGCAACGCGGTGCCCGA
>JANOVQ010000627.1:0-7592 GCA_031417495.1 Pseudomonadota bacterium
CGCACGCGAGGCGAAGGCCAATCCCACCTTACATGAGGCGACCTACCGGCGCTTCC
Source organism: Pseudomonadota bacterium (assembly GCA_031417495.1). Lineage (GTDB taxonomy): Bacteria > Pseudomonadota > Gammaproteobacteria > CAIKBL01. The sequence goes on from JANOVQ010000627.1 coordinate 57, forward strand.
AGACCCATTACGCTGCCTGTTTATTGGACCGGACGACGCTTTATCCAGGCGTGCTGGAAACACTCGAGTGTTTGGCGTCACAGCAGGTGCTACTCGGGTGTGTAACCAATAAGCCCGCGCGATTTACCCAGCCAATACTCGCCGGCCTCGGACTCTCGCGCTACTTCGCGGTGACCGTTTCCGGCGATACCCTGCCCCACAAAAAGCCCGATCCCGCGCCGTTGCTCACGGCCGCGCAACACTGCGCGGTAACGGCCGAGCATACCGTGATGGTGGGCGACTCGCTGGCCGATCTCGCCGCCGCACGCGCCGCCGGGATGCGCGTCTTTTGCGTGAGCTACGGCTATCCTGCCGAGGTCGATTTGCGGCAACATCATCCCGATGCCTATGTCGCGCAGATGCGCGATATTCTAGCGTTACTCCAATGAGCGTGTGTTCACGCTTTCGACGGCTGGTGGCACCGCCAGATAGGACTGCAGCATGGCGTGCAGACGAGCGGTCAGCGCAGGTGGATAACAGCGCGCGCGGGCGAAGGCGAGCAAACCGTAGAGCGCGTTGAGTTCACGCGCAAATTCTGCGCTGGACGAAGCCTCTTCAGCATAAATCTGCATGATCGTGCGCCTTTTCTGGATGAATTGACGCCGGAATGCTACCTGCAAATTCTTACCGTCCCGCGACAGACACGCGTCCTGCGCACGGAATCCTCAGGCAGGACTACCGCACGGCTTTTCAACCAAAAGCACGCGTCACCAATTCGGTATCCAGGTATTCGGTGATCGCCTGAATTTTGTCATTCCCAAATCGATACACCCAGCAATAGGTATTGTTGTACGCCACCCCGCGCTTGGTCATCGCTTCACCGCGACCCTGGGCAACCACGAAATCCCCGTCCGCCAGCAGATTGTCGACCTGGATGCGGATATGCCCGTCGACCAACGCGGCGCGGAAGGTCGTGAGAAATTCGATGACGGCGGGTTTGCCTTTGAAGGTTTTCGACAGCACGGTCTGGCCGATGATGGTCCATTCGATATCCTCGGCCAGACTGTTCATCAGTGGCTCGCCGTTACCCACCGCGAGCTGTTCGAAGTTATGGCGGATGGTCTGCTTATTATTTGTGGCATTCATGGCAATTTCTCCGTGTGCGATTTGTGTGAATGAAGATTAATCTCCAGCGCGTGCTCGCGCCACCCACAGTGCATCCATGAAAAGAGATTCGGGGCGGCTTGCGCCGCCCCGGGGCCAAGGACCCTATTGAGGAGCGCGATGGCTTCGCGCCTTAGGTCAGGAGTGTGAAGAACTCTTTGCGAAGCACTCAATCCCTGTGCATCGCCGCCAAAATCCGCTTCGTTTTTTATATACTCGCGGCATGCCCTCTCGTACTGCACGCGTTGCGACCAAACCTGCCAAGAAATCTCTTGATCGAGATGCGTGGCTCAAAAAGGCCTTGGACGTCCTGTTCGCACAAGGCATTGCGCAAATTAAAATCGAAGTGCTGGCCCGCAAGCTTAAACTGACCAAGGGCAGCTTCTACTGGCATTTCAAAAATCGCGATGATCTCCTGCTTTCCATGGTCGATTGGTGGCGTGAAAACCAACTCCGCTTCATCTCCACCCTCAATCCTGCGGCGGCGGATCCGGCTGGCATGATCAAGGCCGTGATCGAATTCACCCAGCACACCGACGACTCGAATCACGATATCGCGATGCGCGAATTTGCGCGCTTCAATAAATTCGCGGCCCGCGCAGTCGTTGAAGTAGACGAACGCCGTATCGCGTATCTGGCCGAACTTTTCCACGCCGCCAAGTTCAGCGATGCCGAGGCCGGACTGCGCGCGCGCGCCTTGTATTTCTACCAAGTGGGGGAATACACCACTTCGCTGGCGCTGGACCCGAAATTGCGCGACGAACTGGCCGAGCGACGCTTTAAGCTTTTAATCTGCCGCCCGCTCGAGGAGTAGTCCCCGTACTGCGCCGTATGTATTTCCATACGCTGCAGTATGGCGGAGTGTAGTGAATTTGTTTTTGGGGTGCAATCCAGGGGGATTTCCCCCACGAAGAGGCCCGTTACCCGGCCTCCCGCAGTGGCGATTCGACAGACCTCTCGGCACCCCTCCCGCGCCGGGCGCCAGTCGCCGGTGGGACTTAGGGAAACGCCGCAGCAGATTCTTGCTAACTCCGACCCGCTGCTAGGTGGCTTTCACCACCTCCACCAGATTGTCCGAAAAGCTTGGCGCATGCCCCATATTGACGAACTCGGCCGAGCTCACCACATTCACCGTGCCCTGATTCAGCTGTCGCCAATAGCCCAAGGTCGTGACCACCACGCCCTCATTCACGTCTTCCGTGACCTGGGCGACACCCGCAAAGCTCCCGCGATCATTGAACACGCGCACCGTGTCGCCGTCGCGGATCGCGCGCGGCGCGGCATCAGCCGCATTTATCAACACAAACTGCGCGCCCTGACCTTTGATTTTCTGCTCCATGTTGGCGTAGCAGGAATTCAAAAATCCATGGCTCTTTGGCGAGATAATGTTGAGCGGATATTTTTTTGCAAGTTGTGGATTGGTCTGGAGAGATTCGCGGGATGGGACGTAGTCTGGTAAATCATCCAGCGGCTCACCACCCTGCTGCGCGTTATACATCTGGCGGAACGGACCGGCCACGAAGTTGCCGTGCGCGGCAAGGCTCGCTTTGAACTCACACTTGCCGGAGGGCGTCGGAAACTGCCCTACGCGGTGCGGCGCGCGATCATCCGCGCCACCCAGCGCCAGATGGGCATAGCCGTGTTGGCGCAGAGTCGCCAGATCGATCCCCGCACAAGCGGGTGAATCCCACGCAATGTAATGCTCGAGGCATTCGCTGTCCGACCAGCTGAACTGCGGATCGGAGTACCCCATCTGCGCGGCCAGGCGCCGGAAGATCTCATAATTGGAAAGTGCCTCACCTGGCGCCTCGACACACTTTTCATTGTAGGTGAGATAATTGTGGCCCCAGGACAGAATGATGTCTTCCATCTCCGCGCCCATCGCCGCCGGTAATACGATATCGGCATACAGCGCGGTATCGGACAGAAAATGATCCGCCACCACCAAGAACAAATCTTCGCGCAGTAGTCCCTGGACGATTTTGTCGCACTCTGGTGCTTGGGTCACGGGATTGGAGTTCCAGCACATCATTGATTTGATCGGCGGGTCCATCGGAATTTCATTGATCAAGTGACGCCCAATCTGCAAGTTGTTCACCACCCGCGTGCCTTCCGGGATCCAGTCCGGGCGACAAATCACGTCAAACTTGTACGGATGTTCCCACACTGGCATTGCCAGGATACCGCCCCCAACCTCGCGCCACGCGCCGGTCAGCGCCGGCAGACAACACACGGCGCGGATGGTCTGGCCGCCGCCGTGATGCCGCTCGAGCGCGACGCCAAGACGAATCGCCGCCGGCTTTGCGCTTGCGTATTCGCGTGCCAGTTGTCGAATGTCGGCGGCCGGGATCCCGGTGATACCTGCGGCCCATTCCGGCGTGCGCGCTTTAGCCCGCGCCGCAAGCGCCGCAAAGCCCTCGGTGTAGCGCGCTACGTAATCGTGGTCGATTAAATCTTCCTCAATCAGCGTATGAATCAGCGCCATGGCGAGGGCGCCATCGGAACCCGGCTTAGGCGCGAGATGCCAGTCAGCCTCCTTGGCGGTTTTCGATTTATAGGCATCGATCACGACTACCTTGGCGCCCTGCTTCTGCGCCTCTTTCACGATATGCCAGTGATGCAGGTTAGTGCTCACGCTGTTACAGGCCCAGATGATGATGAACTTCGAATGCTTGAAACTTTCGGGATCCATGCCACCGCTCGGTCCGTAGGTCAGCAGCCAGGCAGTCGCCGATCCTTCGCCGCAGAACGTACGCTCAGTAACGGTCGCGCCCATGCGGTTGAAGAACGCATCACCACCGTTGAGGCCATGCACGAGACCCTGATGACCGAGGTAGCTGTAGGGCACGATCGCCTGCGGGCCGTCGGTGGCGATGATCGCCCGCCAGCGCGAGGTAATCTCCGTGAGCGCCTCAGGCCACGAAATTCGCGTGAATTGCCGACTACCCTTTGGGCCACTCCGCCGCAACGGGTAGAGCAGGCGGTCGGGGTGATAATGACGTTTCTCGTAGTCCTTCAGCTTGACGCACAGACCACCGCGCGTCATCGGATGCGTCGGGTTACCGCGCACGCCGACCAACTTGCCGTTTTCAACCTCGAAGACCATTGCGCAGGTATCCGGGCAATCGTGCGGACACCCGCCGTGATGGGTCGTCTTCATGCTGCTGGCCATTGCGAATCTCCTTCGGTTGGAACGCAGTTTCTGTGCAGAAACCTACCAGATAGTCAGCATCGTCGATAGCAATCCCTGAGCACTTGAGGCCTGGATTTGAACTCTCTACGCAGAGCTCGCACAATCGACGCCGCAAGCCCGGCAGTGCGTGAGGCGACCGTGAGCGGCGTGCACGAACACCTTCCCCTGGCTGGTCGCGCGCATAGCGCATCCCCACCACCACGACCGCCCTGTTGTTGCGGGCGAACGCGACGCTCGCCGCCCGTGGTTCAATTGAAAGGACAATGTCATGCCGAACTTATTCGCGGATTACGATCCCTTGAGTCCAGCGGTACGCGCCGACCCGTACCCCTATTACCGCCACATGCGCGAGCACGAACCCGTCAAATTTGTGCCGACGATGAATGCGTATGCGGTGAGCCGCCATGAGGATGTGCGCCAGGTGGTGTTGAATCATGCAGGCTACTCGTCCGACCCGTTGATTCAGATTGCTTTCAGCGAATTCAATCCGGTGCCGGATGCGCGTTATATGATTGCCTCCGATCCTCCCGATCATTCGCGTCTGCGTACCCTCATCAACAAGGCGTTTTCGAAGCGCTATCTGAACGAAATGCAGGAGGAGATCAAGGCCACCGTCAGCCGGCTGCTGGACGATTTGACCGGCCAGGACGAGTTCGACTTGATCGAAGGATTTGCCTCGCCGTTACCCGTTTCCGTGGTGGGAAATATCCTCGGCGTCGAAACCTCCATGCACAGCGCATTCCGGCGCTGGTCGAACAATGTCACCGCAGGGGGTAACGCCAGTGTCCTAAGTGAAGCACAGCGCGCAGCCATGCGCAGCGATGCGCAGGATTTTCGGGCGTATTTTCTGGAGCGGATTGCGCTGGCCCGCGCCAGCCCGCAGGACAACCTCCTCTCGGCGTTGATCGATGCCGAGGAGCAGGGTCAGAAGCTTTCGGCAGATGAAGTGCTCGCGATGTGCGTGCTTCTACTCATCGGCGGCAATGAAACTACCACTAACATGCTGGCGAACGGTTTCATCACTCTGGCGGATTATCCTGCCCAGGAAGCGCAACTGCGCGCAGACCGCAGCCTGATTCCAAATTTCATCGAAGAAAGCCTGCGCTATACCTCGCCAATTCAATTGCTGTTTCGGCGGGCCACCGTGGCGACCGAAATCGCCGGCGTGGAGATCCCTAAAGACACCATTGTGATGCCGATTTTCGCGAGCGCGAACCGCGACGAGACGGTCTTCGAGAAACCTGAAACGCTGGATATTCACCGCCCTGATTTGCGTAAGCATGTCGCGTTTGGCTGGGGCATCCACATGTGCGTCGGACGCGCGCTGGCGGCGCTGGAAGGCGAGATCGCCTTGAATGCCCTATTTGATCGCTTCCCGAAGATCGAACTCGCGACTACCTCCTTCGAGTGGTGCGACGCGTTCTATCTGCGTGGCCCCAAAGTCCTGCCGGTGCGAGTGCGCTAGTCCCAAGCTGAACAAGCGTGCGAAAATCATGTGCCCCGGTCATGCGCTGATCCAGGTCTATCTGGAACGCGGACAGCGAAGTCCGCCTTATTTCGTTAATTTTTACTGCTAACAGGAGACCGCCATGCACCTGGGTTATCTCGAACAAATGCGCAATCCCGCCCTCGCGACTGACGTCGCGAGCCAGCGCCGGTCGTTTTTGAAAAATGCCGCGGCATCTCTCGTCATGGCCGGGATTACCCCGTTCGCTGCTGCGACTGAGGCCACGCCGGGTTTCAAAGGCAAGGGGCGGATGAATATGGCGACCGGTGAAGACTGGATCGATACCTTCTTCACGGGCGGGGCAGAAGCCATCGTTCATTACTACGCCGACGATTTCATTTTTGAAGATGTCACCCTCTTCCAGACCATCAACAACAAGGAAGATTTGTATCGCGCCTTTCTGCCATTTGGCGATGCTGGACCTGATTCACCCGCAGGCGTTCACCAGTTTGATGTGCTGCGCTACGACGGCGGGCTCGCGTCCGACCATCGTGGGGTCCAGCGCGCGGCGGCGCCAGCGAACTATCCGCCGGATTTGTGGGCCACTTGGAGCACGGACGCGCTGCTCGGTGCGGAATTTGATTACGACGAGTGGGCGCTGATGAACTGGCTGTGGAAAGCCAAGCACAACGGGGATTTTCTGGGTCTACCCGCGAAAGGCAAAATCACCCATGCCCGGGGCATGACCTTCCACTGCTACCAGAATCGCAAAATCGTGCGTGAGTTTACCTTCTGGAATTTCCGCCACGTAGCCATTCAACTTGGGGTGCTGGAACCGCAGCAGCAATTTTGGTTAAAGGCGCCTTGAGTTTAATTAGCATGAAGATTACGCGCCCGCTGCTGTGCGTCCTCTCGTTCCTGATCAGCTGCTGCGCCTGCCTGGCCAACGTCGCTGCCGATTCCCTGGCGACGCGAATTACCCACCAGCTTTCAGCGCCAGGGCGCGATCCCTATGACGTTGAAAAGGACGCCGGGCGCAAACCGCTGGAGACGATGCGCTTCGCGGGCATCGCGGCCGGCATGACGGTGCTGGATCTCATTACCGGCGCCGGCTATAACGCCGAAATCCTCGCCGCTGCGGTCGGCCCCAACGGTATCGTTTATGCGCAGAACTCTCACCTTGTGCTGCGCTTGATCAATGGCGAGCGCCACACGGCCATGCTTGCGCGACTCAAAGATCGGCGCCTGCCGCAGGTCCGCTATCTCGTCGTTGATACCGAAGACATGCCGTTCGACGGCACCATCGACATGGCGTTCTGGGGCCTGAACTTCCACGATATTTACAACGCGGGCGGCGCACCGGCGGCACTGCGCTTCTTAAGCGCAGTGCACCGTGCACTCAAACCAGGTGGTGTATTGATCCTCAGTGATCACGTCGGGATTGCCGGCCAGGACAACGCCAATCTCCATCGCATCGAGCCCAAGATCCTGCTTGAGACCTTGAGCAAGGCGGGATTCACGATAGAGGCGACTTCGGATCTCCTGGCCAATCCGGCCGACGATCACACGCAATCCGTCTACGCCGACGGTCTCCGCTATCGCACCGACCAGCTCCTGGTGCGTGCGCGCAAACCTAAATAAGCGAAACCGTGACGGAGATCGCGCGCGTGGTTGCGGCGACGAGTCAGGATCCTGATCTGCAGGACAGCTTTTAGGAGCAGGTTGGCGAGGACGCGACCGACAAAACCGCTGC
>JANOVQ010000628.1:0-3896 GCA_031417495.1 Pseudomonadota bacterium
CATTTTCAAGGATCTGCTGCCAAAGGACGATCCCTTTGTGCAGGTGTACTACGACAATCCGACATTCGGCGACCCGATGTCGATCTCAATCATGGTCAAGCGCAAACACGGCACCATCTATCATAAGGACACACTCCGCAAAGTCTGGGACATGACGCGCGAGCTCGATCTCGCCCCCTACGTCAACCACGACACCCTGATTTCGATCACGACGGAGAAATTGCGTTACGCTGAGGCTACTCACGAAGGCATCGCGTTGCAGGCGTTGATGGGGCACCACGTGCCTGGCACGCCAGCCGAAATCGCAAAGTTCCGCCGGCATGTTCTGATGTCGCCGAACGCGCGCGCGTTCTACATTTCAGCTGACGAGACTGCGACCTTGATCAATATAGCGTTTCTGGATGCGATCGATTATGGCAAGGCGTTTTCTTTCGTCCAGGCGCTGGTCGAGAAAGCGCGCGATGCAGACCACGATGTTTATGTCGCGGGACAGCCCATCCTTACCGGCTGGGTGTACAAACTGCAGAAGCAGACCTATAGCATCTTCGGCGTGACGGTGGGCGCATTAGTCCTCGCCCTGGTGCTGTATATGCGCAACGTTGCCGGGGTCATCGCGCCAATCGTCTGCGCGCTGGTCGCGGGCTTATGGGGATTTGGCTTTATCGGCTGGCTGGGACGTCCAATCGAGCCGTTGTTAATGATTGTGCCGCTGCTGCTCGTCGCGCGATCTTTTTCGCACTGCGTGCAGTTCACCGAGCGTTACTACGAAGTTCTCCTGCACCTGAAAGATCGCCGCAAAGCCGCCGAAGTGACCATGGCCATCATGATGGCACCCTCGATTCTCGGCATTCTGACGGACGTCTTCGGCATCATTTTTATCGCGATTACGCCGATCAAAACCATGGTCAATCACGCGTTTTTCTGTGGCTTCTGGGCGCTCTGGATCATTCCCACCGGCGTGTTCCTGATGTCAGTGCTGCTGTCATACCTGCCGGTGCCGCGCAACCTCCGGCAGATCGTCGGCGGTAAAACGGCAGAGTCAGGTATTCATCTCCTGGAGATCCGGATCCTCGCGCTGATCGCCCATATCACGGTGGGGCGCGTCGCGCGAATCACGCTGGCCGTGACGCTCGCCACCGGTATTCTCGCGATCTGCACGAACTCCCTGCTGAAGATTGGAAACCCGATCGAGGGCAGCAATTTTTTATGGTACGAATCTGAATTCAACACTGCGGTACGGGCAATCAACGCACACTTCCCCGGGATGAATACGCTTGAGATCGTGCTCGAATCGAAAGCTAACGATCCCAACCGGCGCGCTGCACGCACGCCTGAAGCGGTCAAGGTATCCACCAGACTGCAGCGCATGCTGGAGGCTGATCAGGCGATGCCTGCGCGCGCCACTTTGTCGTTTACTGACTATATGCAGGAAATCTATCGCCTAATGTCGGGCGGGAATCCGAAGTGGTTACCGCTTGATCTCTCGGATCAGGCGGTGGCTCACGCGGGGTTCGTCGCGTCCTTCGGGACCAGTCCTTACAATTACGCGGGCGTAGCCGATTTCGAATTCCGGACCTCCTCTGTATCCGCCTGGTTCAAAGACAATAAGCAGGAAACTATCGATGGTGCTCTCGCGAGCGCGCGTCGTGCGGTGGCGTCAGTGGGCCTGGAACATACTGATTTCCGGGTGCGGCTAGGCACAGGACTGATTGCCCTGCAGCAGGCGATGAATAATGTCGTTAAACGCTATCACTGGTATATCGTCGGCCTGGTGAATCTCGCCATCTTGGTGATCGCCACGCTTGCGTATCGTTCAGTGGTCGCTGGCTTGATTCTGCTAGTGCCGGTGAATCTGTCGAATTTCATGCTGGGTGCCACGATGTATCTGCTGGGAATAGGTCTCGACATTAATGCCACCATCGTGTCTGTAATGGGCATCGGCGTCGGCATCGATTACGGCATTTACCTGCTGAGCCGCATCTGTGAGGAATATTCGGTGTGCAGCGGTGACTTGAAGCGTGCCATCTCGAATGCATTGACGACCACCGGCAAGGCAATCCTTTTCACCGCAACCATCATGCTGCTCGGGATTCTCCCCTGGTATTTTTTGTCTGACCTCAAGTTCATGGCAGACATGGGGATTTTGTTGGTCGCGATCATGTTAATCAACATGCTGCTCTCGTTGGTGGTATTGCCGCTGATGGTATGGTTCGTGAAGCCGCGCTTCATGGACCGCGAGGATATGTGGGTTGGCGAGAATGTCGACCTTGCGCGCTTTGTAGTGGTGGGCGATCGATAGTCCCAGATGAAGCGGGCGCCCCGGCTGGATGTCCCGCGCGGAATCGACGATGTCTCGTTAATGGCCTCCGCATTTTTAATGTGAACAGGCGAATGATGGGCGGATTCAGGCAGCGTACAACCCGCCTGCTGTTAACATGCGTCGCAGCGCGTTTTGTCACCACCATGTGAGGAATCGAGGATGCACCAATTAGCACGTCACGCCGTTCTGCTCGGATTAATCGTCGCGGCCAATACGGCGTCTGCCGATCCTGAAATGCGCTGTCGGCTAGGTGGTGCCTACATCAAGGTGTATGGTAAAACTGACGCCGAGCGGCGCGAGGTTTGCGTGCGACAAGGTGGCGAATTAGCGCGCTACTCGCCCTCCGCCGGGCAGCGTGGACCGAGTCCAACCGAGCAGGGGATGCAGTCGATTTTTGGGCGAAGCGGCGGGCCGCGCTAGCTCACTTTTGATTGATGAGCGCCAGCTGGATTTCACGATGACGCAGCTTCTCCTGACGCGCGAGCAGCCAGCTCGCGGCAATTACGCCAAGCGCGACAATGAGCACCATTAGCGTGGCAAGCGCATTGATCTCAGGGGACAGGCCAAGGCGCACTTTGGAATAGATCACCATCGGCAAGGTACTGGCGCCAGGACCAGAGACAAAGCTTGAGATCACGAGATCGTCGAGTGAGAGCGTGAATGCCAGCAGCCAGCCCGAGACGAGCGCTGGCGCGATAATCGGCAGGGTGATGAGGAAAAAAACCTTCGCCGGCTGAGCGCCAAGATCCAACGCTGCCTCCTCGATGGAGGGATCCATGCCGACTAGCCGCGATTGCACCACCACTGCCACATAGGCCAGCGCAAAAGTTGTGTGCGCGATGATGATGGTAAGAATTCCGCGGCCTGCGGGCCAGCCGATCGCCTGTTCCATCGCGACAAACAACAGCAGTAAAGAAAGCCCCGTGATCACTTCCGGCATTACCAACGGCGCGGTCGCCAAGCCTGCTAACAACGCACGGCCTTTAAAGGCGCCGAGGCGCGCCAGACAAAGCGCCACCAAGGTGCCGAGCACCACCGCAATCGAGGCCGTGATCAGGGCAATTTTCAGGCTCAGCCACGCGGCACTCAGGATCTGCTGATTGTGCAGCAACGCGGTGTACCACTTAGTGGAAAAGCCCGCCCACACGGTGACCAGCTTGTTCGAATTAAACGAGAAGATGACCAGCGACAAAATGGGAATGTAGAGGAAGGCAAAACCTGCCCACATCCAGGCAGTGACGAAGGGTGAACGTCGCGCGCTCATGCTGTTCGTCCTGCGTGGCGTGCAAGTCGATTTTGCACAAACATGATCACCAGCACCAACAGCAGCATCACAATCGCGACTGCCGAGGCCACTGGCCAGGCGCGATTGGAGAAGAATTCATCCCACAGCACATGCCCGACCATCAGGGTATCGGTGCCGCCAAGCAAATCCGGGATCACAAATTCGCCCAACGCGGGAATGAAGACCAGCGAGAACCCGGCAATGATGCCAGGCAGTGACAGCGGCAGCGTAATCGTGAAGAACGCTTGCAGTGGGCGGCAGCCAAGATCGGCAGCCGCCTCGAGTAAGGTC
>JANOVQ010000629.1:0-4189 GCA_031417495.1 Pseudomonadota bacterium
GCCTGCATGTCGGCCCGGACAGTGCAGGTGCGAAAGTCGGTCGTTGCCTTAATTTTGACCGCCTCACTGTCACTGACATCAATGTCGTGCTCGGCTATGTCGATCCCGATTATTTTCTGGGCGGTCAGGTCAAGCTCGATCGCGAAGGTGCCCTGCGCGCCCTGGAGGAGGCCGTTGCCAAGCCACTGGGCCTTAGTGTGTATGAGGCCGGCGCGGGGGTGCTCGACATCGTGAACACCCAGATGAACGATCTGCTGCGTACGATGATCGCGTCCAAAGGGTACGACACCCACGATTTCACCCTCCTCTACTACGGCGGCGCCGGTCCGGTCCACATGTACGGTTTTGCCGAGGGCATCGAATTCGCGGATGTCATCACCTTGCCCTGGGCGGCCGGCTTTTCCGCCTTTGGCGCCGCCTGCGCCGAATACATGCATCGCTATGATCGCGGACTGCGCATCCTCATTCCGAATGGGCTCTCTGATCCAGAGCGCACCCTTGTCGCGCAACAGATCCGCAGGACTTGGGCCGAGCTCGAAGCGGAGGCGCGCGCGGAAATGACCGCCGAGGGGGTCGACCCCACCCAGGTGACCTTCCGCTATGGCATTGCTGCGCGCTACATCGGGCAGCTTGAAAGCTTTGATACACAGCTCACGCATGGCGAGATGGCCACCCCCACCGACATTCAGCGCATGCTCGACGCCTTTGAAACGATGTACACCAAGGTTTATCCGGACGGTGCGCGGTTTCCTGACGCGGGATATTCGGTCACTGCAGTGCACCTCGAAGCGATTGCACCGAAGCCGCAACCAATCCTGGCCGAATACCCACTCGCCTCAGCCACACCTGGCGCACAGGCCTTGGTGGGCAGCCGCAATGTGTATCACGCGGGGGTGTGGACACCGTTTAACGTCTACGAGATGGCGGCCCTACAAGCCGGCAATGTCGTGCAGGGGCCGGCGATTATTCGCGATCCCATGACGACTGTGGTAATCCCACCGCAGCGAAAAATCACTTTCGACAAGTACCGCGTACTGCACTACCAATAACGGAAATCACCCCCATGAAACTCGCCACCTTCAGTCTGAAAGGCGCCGCGCCGCGCCTCGGCAGAGTCGAGAACAGTGACATCGTCGATCTCTCAGACAGTGGCCTGCCAGCGGAAATGAGCGCCCTGCTGGCGAGCGCCGACGGTCTGCAACGCGCGAAGACCGCAAGCGGGCCACGCCATGCGCTGGCCGCTGTCACCTTGCACGCGCCCGTGCTGCGGCCGCCAAAGATTCTGGCGATTGGTCTTAACTACCTAGACCACATTGAAGAAACGAAACTTGAAACACCGACTTTCCCGTTGTTCTTCAACAAACAATCGACTGCGGCGCATGGTCCGTACGCGCCGATTCATCTGCCGCGCGTGTCCGACAAACTCGACTACGAGGGTGAACTCGGCTTTGTGATTGGGCGGCGCTGTCGTCATGTACCGCGTGAGCGTGCACACGAAGTGATTGCAGGCTTCGTGGTGTGCAACGATGTGAGCGTGCGCGACTGGCAGATGCGCGCGCAGACTTTCACGCTCGGCAAGTCTTTCGATACGCATGCGCCATTCGGGCCTTATCTGGTGACCGCGGATGAAGTGGGCGATCCCCATACTCTGGCCCTAAAAACCTATGTCAATGGCGAACTCCGGCAAAACTCGAATACTCGGCACCTCGTCTTCAATTGTTATCAACAGATTGAAACTTTAACTGCGGCGTTCACGTTGGAACCCGGCGACTTAATCCTCACCGGGACGCCGAGCGGCGTTGGGATCGGCTTCAAGCCGCCCAAATACTTGCAGATCGGGGACAAGGTCCGGATCGAAATCGAAAAGCTGGGCTTCATCGAAAACGAAGTCATCGCTGAACCAGCCACCACCACTTTAATTTAAGAGAGCCGTATGCACGCCTGGCAATTCGAATCCCACGGTAATTACCAAGACGTCCTGCACTGGATGGAACGCGCGGCGCCGACGCCGGGTCGCGAGCAGGCTTTGATCCGGACTACGGCCGTGTCGCTTAATTTTCCTGATCTACTGATTATCCAGGGCATGTATCAACACAAGGCCCCACTGCCGGCAGTCCCTGGGGTTGAGGCAGTGGGCATCGTGGAGGCGGTGGGGCCGGCGAGCAAATTCAAGATTGGCGAGCGCGTCGTTGGCTTCAGCCATTCGGGCGGCACCCTGGCCGATCTCTTTCTGGTCAACAATACGTCGGCCTGGACGGTGCCCGCGCATGTCAGCGATGAGCAGGCCGCTGCGTTGTCTGTGGCCTATGGCACCTCCTATTTCGGACTCGAACACCGCGCCCAACTGAAGGCCGGCGAAAATTTGCTGGTGCTCGGCGCCGCCGGCGGCGTGGGGTTGGCAGCGATCCAACTTGGTCGCCTGATGGGTGCGAAGGTGATTGCTTGCGCAGGTGACCCTAAGAAGCTCGAAGTCTGCGCGCAACAAGGCGCTCATCATTTAATTAATTACAAGACCGAGGACTTGGTTGAGCGCGTGAAAGCGCTTACCAATGGCCACGGCGCAGACGTGGTCTACGATCCGGTCGGCGGCGAAATCTTCGAGCAGGTTAAGCGCTGTGTCGCGTGGGGCAGCCGGTTGCTCGTGATCGGCTTCGCCGGCGGCAAGATTCCCACGATCGAACTCAATCGGATCCTGTTGAAGAATATGTCGGTAGTCGGACTCGCCTGGGGACAATATCTCGACCGCGGTTCCGAACTGCCTGGCCAGGCCCAGACTTTGTTCTACGAGCTCATCGCGCGCAAACAGATTGACCCGGTGATTTACAAGGTGCTGCCCTTCGCAGAGTCCAAGGAAGGACTGCGGCTGATCGAGTCACGCGAGGTCTACGGCAAGGTGGTGATTAAGCGCTAAAGAAGGCTTCGCCTTGCCCCGGCTGCCGGTGGTCAGCGGGAATCTCCTCTGGCACCATGCCGCTACCCCAATTTTTCAACAGGGAAAATCCCGTGAAGCATCACTTTCTGACCGGTCTCTGTCTTTGTGCAGCCCTCTCCGCACTGACACTCACCCCGGTCGCGGCGGAGACCGCCGGCGAGTGCGTTAAAGCCGGCAGCCAGGTGCCAGTCGCGGGTGCATCGGCCGCCGAGCAAAAAGCCGATTGCGCGCGTCAGGGCGGCAACTGGCGCGGCGCCGCGAGCGGAGAATCTTCAAGCGCCGGCCAATCCGCCGGGAGTGGCGGCGGCTGGTAGGCGCGCGGAGCCAGCAATGGCTGGAGCAAACTCGCACGCCACGAATGTGCGAAGGGATCGGCCTCGCCAAGGCCGAAACGAAGTTCGCCCGTCTTAAAATCTCGTTCGAGATAAGTGCCGAATAGGCGATCCCAGACCGAGAACACCACCCCGAAATTTCGTTGCTGATGCGCACTCTCGGCGCTGTGATGAAGATGATGCAGATGAGGACTCATCAGCACCCTGCGCAACCGAGGCGGGTAACGCACGGGAACCGGTGCGTGGTGCAGATTGACGGTAAACATATAGAGAAAGAATCCCGCCCCTAAGCCATACCAGGTCACCACCGGCGTGTGCTGGACGAACACCCAATGAAATAGCGCCAGGCCAAGGGCCGCCGCCAGGCCACGCGCGGAATTCAGCAGCAGGGGTTCCAGCGGATGCTGGCGATAGGTCGTAAGAGGGGTCAAGCCGGTCGCTGCATGATGCACGGCGTGCACTCGCCAGAATGGCGCGCAGCAATGCAGTCCGCGATGCACACCGTAAGAGCTGGCATCAATCGCCAACATGGTGACCAGGGTGGCAAGGATCCCTTCCAGTACCGGCGGCGCGCGCAGCCCCCACGCGACAGGAGCGAGGCTGGCCAGCCAGTGATCCAAAGCGCCGTAGGTCTCCACGAAAGCGGCCTGCTCGAGCTGACGAACAGGCAATTGCAGTGCAAGCACGAACCCTACGCTGAATAGCAAATCCAGGCGTGTTGACGGGCAGTGCCAGAGTGACCGGGCACTCAAAATTCCCACAGCTGCACGCGTTGGGTACCGCTCGATCACGATCAGCCAGCCAGCCGCCACTAACCCGGCACACAGGAGATAGGGCCAGAAAAAAATCGACGCCGGGCCTAGGCGCGCAATGACCAGAGATTCCAGCAACACTGTCCCCCAGGAGTAAAGACCGGTCTCCAGGC
>JANOVQ010000630.1:0-5977 GCA_031417495.1 Pseudomonadota bacterium
TGGCGGCCGCCGTTGCGACCGCGACGCCAAAACGGATCAACTTGGGGAAACCACTCGCGATTATGCTGCTCTATCTCACTGCGTTTCCCGATGACGCGGGCGAAATCCAATTTCGCGAGGATATCTACGCGCGCGATGATGCCGTGCGTGCGGCGTTAGCTGCGCCATTCACCTTTAGTGCACCTGAAGACTATGCGGAACGCGCTCGCAGACAGCTTAAAGGGTCAGGAACGCTGGTCGCCAGCGACACTTCGGTTAAGGTCCAGCCGCGAGCAGGGCGTGGCAAATGACCGGCGGACTGCGCAATGGTTCGAATTAAGTTGCGACCGAAAGCGCGTCTATGCGAGTGCTCATTGCGCGCGCTAGCCCTGGTTATCAGCATGGTAAGTCTGCACTGTGCTGGCGCCGAGTTAGGTGAATGGGCCCGCGTCAACGGACACCAGTTGTTTTTTGCGCGCTATGGCGCGGGTCGCCCGCTGGTGTTGCTGCATGGTGGCGGAAGCACTCCTGATGCCTCGTTTTCTGAGCAGCTCAAGCTTCTGGCCGCGCGGTATCAGGTGATTGCACCGGAACAGGTAGGTCACGGGCATACGCCGGATATCGACGGCGCCTATTCCTATACGCAGATGATGGAGGATACCGCAGAATTATTGGCGCAACTCAAGGTGACACATGCGGATTTCGTCGGCTGGAGTGACGGCGGCATTCTTGCGTTGATGCTCGCCGTCCATCATCCAAATCTGGTCCGTCGGCTGGTGGTCAGCGGGGTCAATATCACGCCTGACGGTGTCACCGAAGAAGCCCAAGCTGAGATGTTGGCGTTGCATGATAACCTGCGGCCCGGACCGTCGGGGATCGCAGGTTATTCTCTGCTGCCCTATACCACTTTGCACGGCCCAACCTTCCAACAAAAACTGACAGATCTCTGGCGAGATTCGCCGACCGCAGACCAGCTAAATCTCGCGCTTCTCGGGCGCGTCAAAAAGCGCGTACTTCTGATGGTCGGCCAACACGACCTCGTGAAACTCGAGCACACGATGAATATTTATCGAGCCTTATCCGCCGCGCGCCTGTTGATCGTCCCCGACACTGGTCACGAGACTTTCAGCGACAGTCCGGCAGTGGTAAATCCACTGATGCTTTCATTTCTGGACGCCAAGTGACGGGGAATTGAATTCTGCACTGTGACAAGCGCTCTTAAGCTCGCCTTAAGGTCCGCACGGCAGTATTCAGTTCCATACCGAACCGAACCGAGCAGAAAGAGGAAGCCTCCGATGTTACGCAAGATAATTATTGCACTCGCGTTAATAGGTTCCGGCGGCATCGTAAGCGCTACCGCATGGGCCGCCGATGCGAGCTTGAGCGAAGTCTATCAAGCAACCGAAGCGGGGAAACTTACGCAGGCGCAGGCCATGATGGCGCAAGTACTTCACGATCATCCGACGAGCGCCAAGGCCCATTACGTAGAGGCAGAATTGCTCGCGAAGCAAGGCCGGTTGGCTGACGGAGACGCCGAGTTGAAGATCGCGCAGCGCTTGTCGCCTGGGCTTCCCTTTGCGCGAGTGGATTCCGTGCGGCAGCTAGAGTCGCGACTCGCGACTCATGGCGCACGTCAGTCCACTTTCGCCGGCGTCCCGGTCGTGGGCCAGGGGATGTCGATGACACTGCTACTCGTCGGGGTGGGCGTGGTCGTGTGCGTGTTCTTGATCGGGCGGGCGATGCGAAACCGCGACCAGCAGAGCGCCGGCCGCGCTGGCCTGGTGCCAGCGTCTTATGGTAACGGCGGTGGGCCGCCGATGGGCGCGATGGGTGGTGGCGTAGGCTCGGGAATCATGGGTAGTCTCGCGACCGGTGTGGCGGTTGGGGCCGGCGTGGTCGCTGGCGAAGCCTTGCTGCACCACATGCTCGATGGCAATCATGCAGACACCTACTCGGGATCCTCGGCGAGCCCGGAATGGCAAGCGAGTAACGCCGCGCCCGACACTGAGGATTTTGGCGTCGCCGATAATTCCTCCTGGGACGACGACTCTTCTTCCGCTGCTGGTGGCGATGACTGGACTTAACAAGACGCTGACCAAGCGCCGCCCAGGGCTTTCAACAGGACCGCGCTCGCGCTAAATCTGCCATCCAAGACCGGTGATCCGGTACTGCAAAAAAAAAGCGGATCGAAGCCGACCCCAGCGCCGCGCTGGGGTCGGTGTTCGTCCTGCGCTCAGGACGTCTTCGGATCCTCGTGGTGGCCGCAATGGCGAGCGTGCTTTTCCTTCCAGTGCGCCTTGCGCGCCGCGTGCAGCTGCTCCATTTTTGCGCGCTGCTCGGGTGTCAACAGTTCCGCCATCTTGGCACGCATCTGGTCATGCAGCGCTTGACGTTGCACCTGCTGTTCATCGAACAGGGTTTTCATGCGTGATTTTTGCGCCTCGCTCAATTGCAACTGTTCCGCGATGCGATCGAGGTTCGGTCCGCCATGATGATGGTCGTTCGCCAATGCCACCGGAATCGCTACCGCCAGGGCCAGCGCGACCAAGATTTTTTTCATAAAAACTTCCTCATTGATTGGATCTTGAGTACGAACAGAAAAAGCCTGTCCATGACGCCTACGATGAACCTCCTTTATGCAAGAATCCGGGAGCAATTGAGGAAAGATCATGGAATTAGCATGCGGCTTTTCCGCAGTCGCCCGTCATGCAGAAGTCAAACCTTGGTCGCTGTGCGGCTCAAAGCGATAACCGGCGCCGTAGACTGCGTAGATGACCTCCTGCCCGGGAAGTACCACTGCGAGTTTTCGACGAAGTTTTTTTACGTGACTGTCGATCGTGCGATCAGAGACGATTCGCCGGTCCTGATAGATTTGATCCATCAACTGCGTGCGCGAGAAGATCCGTCCCGGGTGCCGGTACAGCGCGGTGAACAGATGGAACTCTACCGACGTTAATTCGACTTCCTTGCCTCCCGCCCGCACGCGGAACTCCTCCGGAATCAATTCAAGCACGCCAAGGTCCTCGTGCGCGGCAGCCGTCGCGCCAGGGCCGGTACGCCGCAGCACGGCCTTGAGCCTGGCCATCACTTCGCGGGGGCTGTAAGGCTTACAGATATAGTCGTCTGCGCCAAGTTCGAGCCCGAGCAGACGATCAATCTCCTCGACCCTGGCCGTCACCATCAGGATGGGCACCGTGCTGAAGCTGCGAATTTCGCGGCAGAGCGAGAGTCCATCGCGTCCAGGCAGCATGAGATCGAGGAGGATCGCCGCTGGCCTTTCGGCGCGCACCCATGAAATCACTTGGCGACCATCGCCGATGATGTGGGTTAAGAACCCTTCGCGGATGGCATAGTCGGCGAGGAGGCGCGCAAGCTTTGCTTCGTCTTCAACGATTAAAATTCTAGGGATCGAGTCGCTCATGGGAGCAATGGTAGTTCGATGCGGATCGCGATGCCGCCTAACATCGAGGGGCTGGCGGTAATGGTTCCGTCGTGAGCTTCGACAATACTGCGGCAGATGGCGAGTCCAAGTCCGGCGCCGCCATGCGCGCGGCTGCGCGAAGACTCAACCCGATGAAAGCGCTCGAAGAGTTTGGCAATTTCATCCTCAGGAACGCCGGGCGCGGTGTCGAGAAACTCGATTAACAGGTGTCGGTCGCGACGCGACGCGCGAATTTCAAGCTGTCCAGCGGGATCCGTATAGCGCAGCGTGTTAGTGAGCACGTTTCGAAACAGCTGCGAAAGCCGGCCCGCGTCACCATTCACGCGCCATTTTCGGTCACTGCCAGCATCCACGCGCACTTCAATCTGCTGCTCGGCAAACTCGTCGGCCATCGCGGCCAGATCGGATTTCAGCACCGCGATCGGATCAACCGCCGCTTTCCGGTACCTGAGCGCACCCAAATCGGACCTGGCCAGATCATAGAGATCATCGACCAACCGGCCAATGCGCAGCGTATCCGCATACAGAGAATCGATGGCCTTTAAGTCGAGAGTGCGCACGCCGTCCTGCAGGGCCTCGAGTTCTCCGCGCAGCACCGACAACGGGGTGCGCAGCTCGTGCGAAATATCGGCCACCCATTGACGTCGGGTTTGTTCCGTGCGCGCCAATGCTTTCGCGAGTTCGTTCATATCACGGGCAAGCTGCCCGAGTTCGTCCTGTGAGGAAACGGGGGCGCGCGCGTCGTAGTGTCCGTTAGCGAGTGCGCGGGCCGCATTGGTTATCTCGCGCAGGCGACGCATCATCGCGCCGGCAAGCGGTAGCGATAGCGCGGCGGCCAGCAGCACCATGAGTGCTGCGATTAACAGGAAGGTCTTACGCTGCGACTCGAAAAAGCGGATATCGGCAACTTCGTTAAGCGCAGGTCCGGGCAGAATTCCCAGCCATCCCACCGTCTTGCCGTCCACCGTGATCGGCTCGAGGTCGAGCCGGGGAACAAGATTGGGATTACCGAACAGCAGTGAGCGATCGGTATCAAGCAGCATCATACGGAATTCAAGCGGCACGATTCGGGGTCGCCGCATGCGGGCATTTTCCGCTCCCTCGTTTCCGCCATCCCGGTGCGCCCTAGGCGGCGGCCAATCACGTGACAGTCCCGGCAACTGCCGACGTGCCCAATGTGGCAGACGCCCTTCGCGTCCAGGCCGGCTCGCAAACAGAATCGCCGCCCAACGTGCGCGATCGCCACCTAAACGCTGCCAGCCGCCGGCCTCTACGTATTCGTCTGTAAGCCGCGTGATCACCGCCGCCACCTGCTCCTGTTGGCGCGCTTCCACCAGCGAGATGAAGCCGCGTTCGAAGGACCACTGCATGATTAGATACATGCCCGTGACCACTGCTCCGGTGGTTAGCAGCAAAACCAGGAACAGCTTGACGCGAAGCGTTAGACGCACGGTGCATGTCACTTCTGATAGACGGACATTATGCGGTGTGATTTCGCAAATATTGTGGAGAAGCGGGCATCTCCACAGGGGTGTTACACAATCGCGACTGGAATATTCACGGTGCTGTGGGATCGAAGCCCAGGTGGTGCATCTGTGGGCGTGTTACTCGTGCGGCAAGGGTGGCCCCATCGGCCGCAGATCGCGTAAGGGAGTGCGTGGTGGTGCTGGAGCAGGCACTGCGTGACGCGGACGATGAAATCGAGTCGATCGAGCGACAACTGCGGCATGCGCGAGAGCTGGCGAATTCAGGCATGGATGTGTGTGATCGAATCATCAGCCAAAAACCCGCTGACGAAGCAACCGGCGGCACGCAGTCGATCCTCCCTGGAGATCTTTACGCACCAGATGCCAATCGATTGATAGCCACGCCCGTAACCTTTTTACTAGGACTTGATGCGCGCAAGGATGAGCGCCGCGAGCCGTGCATAATCACCATCGAAATGATGCCCGCCGGGCAGTGACTGTGCGTGAACATGTTCGGCGGCAATTTTCGGGCACAACGATTCATCGTCGTCCTGCCCGTAAAGACACAGCGTAGAGTCCGCACTGAGTTGGTTGAATTCGGGTTTAATTGGCAGGCCGGTGACATTACTATTGAGCCAATTGCCCAGATGAAACTCGAAGGACGCGGTTTCTCCAATTCCCATCAATACGGTTTGTGCGACCAACGCGCGGGCAGGCACCGACAGGCGATTGACGGCGAAGGGCAGCACATCGGCGCCTTGCGAATAGCCGATCAGAAGGGCGCGGGATTTGTTCCAATGCGTGGCGTAATAGTGCAGAACGCGCGCCAAATCGTCAGCCACGCCTTGTGGCGTACGCGCGGTCCAAAAGTAGCGTAACGAATCGAGACCGACCACGGCGACTCCCTTAGCGGCCAGGGCTGCCGCCACCTCCTTATCGAGGCCCGCCCAGCCGCCGTCGCCGGACAGGAGTATCGCGAAAGTGTCGCTGGTGCCGGTCGCAGGGACTTCCACCACGGGAAGGTCCTGCAGACTTGGCGGTGGCGCGGCTACGTGCGTGCCGCTGAATTCCTGGTAGGCGTCGAGCAGGT
>JANOVQ010000631.1:0-10484 GCA_031417495.1 Pseudomonadota bacterium
AAACATGCGACGCATGTTTTCTCGTTCCAAGGCCACTCGCTGACCGGGATCAACAACAGTGCATGGAAACGCGCGCGAGCATCGGTCGGTCTGATCCAGGTTCGCGTGCATGACTTGAAGCACACCTTCGGTCGACGACTGCGCGCTGCTGGCGTGCCGTTGGAGACGCGGAAGGTGCTACTCGGTCATCGCAATGGCGACATCACCTCACACTACTCAGCGCCTGAACTTGCCGAATTATTGGAGGCGGCAAACCGTGTTTGTGCGGGTGAGTCCGGCAAAACTCCGGCACTGGTTGTACTGAAACAAAAAGCGCTTATCGAGACCTCGATAACTACTTGATGTGTAATGGCTAGTTGGCGCGCCCGGAGAGATTCGAACTCCCGACCCCCTGGTTCGTAGCCAGGTACTCTATCCAACTGAGCTACGGGCGCATGAGAGGGGGTGGATTATCGGGACCGGCTGCGAGGGTGTCAATTAGAGGGATTCGCGGTGGCCTCGCGTGGCGCCGACGCAAGCCGTACACATGGGCCGATGGCATCCCACTTGCGACCCACGGTAAACTCCACGCTGAGATTAATGCACGGGGCCCGCAGGCATGTTGAAACAAATCGATATCAACTGCGACATGGGCGAGAGTTTCGGCAATTGGCAGATGGGTGATGACGCGGGCATGATGCCTTACATCACCACCGCCAATGTCGCGTGTGGTTTTCATGCCAGTGATCCCGTCACGATGCTGGGGACGGTGAAGCTTGCCAAGCACCACGAGATCTTGGTGGGTGCGCATCCTGGCCTGCCTGACTTACTAGGGTTTGGCCGTCGCGCCATGAACATCACACCGGAAGACGCCTACGCTTATGTGGTCTACCAGGTCGGCGCACTGCAGGCTTCGCTCGCCACGCAGGGCATGCGCTTGCACCACATTAAACCGCATGGCGCCTTTTACTCGGTCCTGAAGGCACAAAATGAACTCGCGGAAGCGGTGGCCGAGGCGATCGAACAGCTCTCCGATACCCCATTGCTTTATTGGCCGGCGCCGACCACCGCAGCGCTGCCCGCCGCGTGCAAGAAACGCGGAATTCGGGTGGTGGGCGAAATTTATCCTGATCTGCATTACGCCGCCGACGGCTCTTTGGTGATCCAACGCCAGAAGCACTCGACTGATATTCGCTTTGCGTGTGCCCAGGTGCAACGCTTCGTGGAATCCGGCCACGTCGAAGCAATGGACGGCTCGTTAGTCGCGCTGGACGCTGAGAGCCTGTGCATTCACGGCGACGGCCCGAACTCGGTGGAAGTCGCGCAGGCGATCCAGAAAACCTTGCGGCAGATTGGTTGCCAAATCCAGCCCGTGCGGAACTGATCGCGTAAGAACGTGAGGACACTCGCATGAAATTCGGTCTCATGTTTACGTTCCAGCTCCCACCCGGTTGCGGGATCCCCTGGAGTGCCCCCTACCAAGACATGCTCCACTGTTTGCCGCGCGCGGAAGCACTCGGTTATCACTCCATGTATCTGGCCACCCATCACGCAAAATCCGATGGGCTATGTCCTGGTCCCCTCCCCACCTTAGGCGCGGCGGCGGCGGTCACTAAGACCATGAAGATCGGCACGGCCGTGATGTTGGTGCCGATGTATGCGCCGTTAAAACTGGCCGAGGATATTGCGGTGCTCGACAATATCAGTGAGGGTCGGCTTATTTTCGGGGTTGCGCCAGGCTATGTCGCCGAGGAGTTCGCGGCCCACGGCATCCCGCGCGAAGAGCGCGTGGGGCGTTTCGAAGAAGCGCTCGATCTCATGATCACAGCCTGGACCCAGGATGAATTCGAATTCCAGGGCAAGTACTATCGCGTGCCGCACACCGTGATGACGCCGAAGCCAGTGCAGAAACCCTATCCCGAGATTTGGTATGGCGTGTCTGCCAAATCCTCGTTGAAGCGCGCGGCCAAACGCCACGCGACTCAAATCATGTCGCCACGCTATGGCATCACCGAATTGCAAGCACACTACGCGCCCTACCAAGCGGCCGCCGATGAGCTTGGCTGGACGATCCCAGCGCGCCCGATCATTCGTCAGGTATTCGTCGCGGCAACCATGCAACAAGCCGAAGCGCTGGCCGCGCCAGCCATCGAGCATTTGTATCGTGAGGTGTATGGCAAAGCGTCTGCCGCCGGCGATCGCGCGCTGCGCAACGATGATGGCAGTACTATCACCGACCATCAGCAAGTCAGTTTTGACTCCTTCAAGGCACGTTACATCGTCGGCACGCCGGATTTCGCGATCAAAGAAATTACCAAGTATCGCGACGCCCTTGGCTGTACGGAGATGGTGTGCTGGATGCACATGCCGGGGATTCGCGGGGCTGACGCGCTAGGCTCAGTGGAATTATTCGCGCGCGAAGTGATGCCGGCTTTTCAAACTCAACCCTAGATCGATACACGCCGCGAGTAATTCCGGCATCGACTCAAGCGTCCTGCAAAAAAATGCTGCCGATTGTCGCGACGATGGTGATGGGTGCGGTGAGCAAACAGGCCGCTGCGGGTGGACTCAATAACGAACTGTTGGGCGGCAGCGCCGCACAGCAATCGCCGCTGGGTGGACTGCTGGCTTCTTGCCTCGACGCTAACAAAGATGGCAGCGTAGTGGATGACGTGCTCGGAATGATCTTCAAGCGCTGATAGTTGGGTGTGCCGCCGGAGCTCCACCCGGACTCCATGCAGTGACCACTTTCAGATTTTATCTTCAGAAAAAAGAGTCTTCTCTAATGAACCGACGACTAGTCGCAACCTTGCTAACCTCCCTTGCCGTCACTCCGGTTGCAATGGCGGAGAACGCCTTGTTCGTCATCCCCTTCGGTGGTGAGCCCGGCGCGCCACTCGCGCATGCGTATGACTATGGGGTAGCTCCGAACACCAAAACCTTCACGATGCGGTTACCGAGCGTGGACCTTGAGATGCTCGCGATCGTTCCCGATGTGGAACTCACGATCGCTGCAGCAACTAAAATCGTGCAGCGCGCTTACGCGGCACGCGCCTACCGCGCGTATGGAGATTGTACGCAAGCACAAGAGATCCTCCGCAGGAAATTGCAGAACGCGTTGCCGCAGGCTTATTCAGGCGTAAGTGAAGCTTGGCAGTTTCAATCGGCAGACGGCAAGATCGTCGGCGGTGCGTACTGTCAGCAGGCACGTCATCTGCCGTTCCCTATTTTGATCCTGGAACTGACTCTCGCGCCAACCCAGTAAGCGCGACGACCGAGGCGACCACCGCCCTGGTCCTGGTGCCGTTTCAATCCGGCAAACCCAACACTGCCTTCGCGACAATATTGCGTTGGATTTCATTACTGCCACCGTAGATCGTCGCCGGGCGGGCGGCGTAGAACAGGCTCAACACATCGACCTCGTGTTCGCCTAGCGCTAACTTCCCAAGTTCCGCACCGGCACTGCCAACACTCTCGATGAGTAATTCGGAAAGTCGCGCGAAAGTTTCGGTGGCGAAGATTTTCAGCAGTGAGACATCCGCACCAAGTGCTTCGCCACGCTTAACCTGCGCCGCAAAGCGGCCATAAAAAGTTTCCAGATCCATCACATCGCATTTGAGCCGCGTGTAGCGCTCACGAAATGCGGGATCGCCAAACAATCCACCATGGCGCGCAACCTCGGTCAGTCGCTGCAGCGCGTACTGCGACTGTTTTGGGCTGCCGAGGAAGATGCGCTCGAAACTGAGCAACGCTTTCGCGATGGTCCAGCCCTGATTGAGCGCACCGACCACATTCGCGCGTGGCACTTTCACGTTATCCAGGAATACTTCACAGAATTCTTCATGGCCCGCCAGATTGCGAATCGGACGTACGGTAATCCCCGGTGTTTGCATCTCTACCAACAGGAAACTGATACCGGCCTGTTTCTTGGCATCCTTCGCGGTGCGCGCGAGCAGAAACATGTGCGTCGCATCCTGCGCCAAGGTGGTCCAGGTTTTCTGACCGTTGACCACGAAGTGATCGCCATCAAGGATTGCTTCCGTGCGCAGACTCGCGAGATCTGATCCCGCATTTGGTTCGGAGTATCCCTGACACCAAATGTGCTCGCCGGCCAGAATTTTTGGCAGGTAGTAGGCGCGCTGCGCCACGCTGCCATGTTTGATCAATAACGGACCGACCATCACGATTCCCATGTCTGGCGCGCGCGCCACACCCCAGCGCTCCTGCTCTTCAATAAAAATGAGCAGCTTACTTGGTGTTAGTCCCATCCCGCCGAACTCGCGTGGCCAAGCCGGCGCCAGCCAGCCGCGTGCGCTGAGTTGGTGGTACCAGGATTTCACTTCATGCCAACGTAGCCGTCGCGAGGAATAACGGAGCGCAGAAGGAAACTGGGTCTCGAGCCACTGCCTGACCATGCTGCGAAAGGCATCATCACTCAACGCATTCCAATCGCCATCCGCCGGTTCCGTCACCGCCTTAGCCGAGGTTTCCGCATGATGAATCGTGCGACCTGCGGCCAATTCGGCGATGCGTCGGCAATGCCAGTTGGCATTGCCAAACGCAGCCGCACACACCAAGGCGCGATTCACGAACAAGCCGATCGCGCATTCGTCGGTAAATCCGATCGCGCCGTGTAATTGGATCGCCTCGCGCACAATCATGAGCCCGGCTTCGCTCGCGCGGTATTTGGCGCGACTCGTGAGCAAAGCCTGTTCGCGCGGATCACTACAGCCAACCATGAATCGCTGCACCGCTTCATCGAGGGTTGCGCGGGCCAAATCTCGCTGCAAGGTCATATTGACCATGCGATGCTGTAAGGCTTGAAAGCTGCCAATCGCGCGCCCGAATTGTTGCCGCGTATGCAGGTAATCCAAGGTGAGGTCGAAACACGCGGACATCAATCCGCACAGATAAGCGGCGGTCAGCACCGCACCCTCATCGAGCGCGCTCGCTAAGGCTGCCGCGACCTCGGCGCCCTGCCCAAGCAGTGCCGCATCACTCAACTCCACGCCTTGCAGTTTGACCGTCGCGTGCGTCGTCCCGTCGGCGAGCGCATGCGCAACTATATCAACGCCGTCGCTCGCGCGCGGCACCCAGAAGAGTGCGTGACTATCGCCGAGTAGCGCGTTAACCAGCATGCCGTCGGCACTGTCTGCACATGGCACGCAATACTTACATCCTTGCAGACGATATCCGCTGGATGTTTGCTGGGCACGCGTCTGGAGTTCGCCACTCGCCGGCTCCATCGGATGTTCCTGCCAGGCGACGACCGGCAAGCACGTACCATTCCCAATGCCGACCAGTAATTGCGTGACTCCTGCTTGCAATGGAAGGTGTGCAAGCAAAGCGGCACTCACGCCGGCGACTTCAAGCAGTGGTTCGGGTGCCGCGACCCGCCCAAGTTCAGCGCAGACTGTCGCTAAGGCCGCAACGCCGAGACCAAGCCCGTCTGAATTTTCCGGGATCCGGATCGCAGTCCAGCCAAGCGCTACCATTTGCGACCATAACGCGCGATCAAATCCGCCTGCCATATCGCGTACCGCACGCAGGCGTGACAGCCGTGCGTCTTTCTCGCACAGTGCACGCGCGCTCGCCGCGAGCAACGCGAGGTCATCCGTCTGCGTAGAGAGATCAGCTGAATTCATGGGTTTATCGTCCGCTTCTAGCGCACCGCGGCGCGGAGACGCTTTGCCAGGCTGGCGATTTTGTCGAGTACCGGCAGGACTTCAGCGCTGGTGCCGGGTGGCAGGCCAAAAATAAAATCGGTATACCCTTCGCGCAGGCGTTCCAGCGCAATGGCTTCGTCGAGTGGAGCGTAGAACAAGGCCATGGTGATGTCCTCGGCTGGGCGGCCGATCCGCGCGCAGGCCTCTTTAATCAATTGCGCATTACCATCACCGGAGCGGCCCACAATCGGCATCCAGCCATCGGCGTACTCCGCCACGCGATCCGGAATCCATTTCGAGTTGGAGCCAAGCCACAGTGGCGGTCCATTCGGTTGAATTGGTTTGGGGTAGGACCACATCGCATCGAATGTGACATAGTTGCCATGGAACTGCGGTTCGTGCTGCCGCCAAATCCGTTTCATCGCCAGCACCCTCTCACGCAGAATCGGCCAGCGCTGTTTATAGGGCGTGCCGTGATTTTCCATCTCCTCGGCGTTCCAACCGGCACCAATACCGAGAATGACCCGCCCATTTGATAAGCGATCGAGGGTGGCGACCGTCTTCGCCAGCACGATCGGATCATGCTCGGTGATGAGACAAATACCGGTGCCTAAGCGAATCCGAGAAGTGACTGCAGCGGCGACCGCGAGCGCAATGAAGGGATCGTAGGTGCGTCGATAATGTTCGGGAATTTCACCGCCGGGCAAAAACGGCGAGCGTGAAGAGACCGGCATATGCGTGTGTTCAGGAAAAAAGAGACCATCGAGATCTCTTTCCT
Source organism: Pseudomonadota bacterium (assembly GCA_031417495.1). GTDB lineage: Bacteria > Pseudomonadota > Gammaproteobacteria > CAIKBL01. Next base: position 6,424 of record JANOVQ010000631.1, read on the forward strand.
CGACGGCGCGCGCGACTTCAACAGGAGACATGGAACGGTCTGTCGGAAAAATGCAAACGTGTGCACGAAACATCCCTAACCTCGTGGCGTATGAATAGTTGGCATGTTACCTCATCAAAACGGGATCCGGTCGCGGCTCCTTAACCCCGTCGTCGCGCGGAGTGCCACGCCGAAGATGATGGACGCGGTCGTAATCCTCTGCCGCACCTATTCGATCGTCATCACCCCGAAACCCGCGACCCACCCCGGAATCGCGCGATACAGGCGCAGTCGTGCTGTGGTGTTGGGAATGACGCTCATCGCAGCCGCGGTCGCGATCCAACTGCGAATCTCATGACCGCCACAGCCACCGGCAGCCGTGATGCTGTCGTCGTCCAGTGCCGCCAGCTTGGTGAAATCGCGCGCCATCAACAGCGCAAGAATATGCTGATCCCAGGCCGGATTAAGGGCAGTGGCGCGACTTATCCCTGAGTTTGTTGCAGGCCTTCACTGATCACATGGGCTTGCCGCGCAGCGCGAGCCGCCGGGGTCAATTGACCGCCCGCGATGATCCGATCAAGAACCGCCGGTGGCGCAGTCGTTAAGGCCGGCATCGGCGGATCATGCGACAGCCCGCCACTGCCAACGATTAGCACGCGCTTTTTTAACGTCCGCACGAAAGAACCGACCGCGCGCCCGAGAGCGATCACCCTTGCCAGCGGCGGTAGTGGCGGCGCCGCACAATTAAGAAAGATTGGTAAGAGTGGCGGTAACAGAGGCCACTCAAAGGTCATTTGCAGGGTCTGCGTTAAGCCGTGATCGACCTCCATGCGATACGACACCGCCACATCGACACCCAGCTGGTGTAGGTGGCGCACGCAGGCCTCGGCCTCTGTGCTCGCGACCGGCAACGGGCCACGCGGGGTATTCCAGTCGCCGACCGATTCCGCCGCCACTCCGACGCAGAAACTCGGCATCAACCGATAAAAGAAACCGTTGAAATGGTCCGGCCCGAACACCACCACAAGTTCGGGTGCGAAGGCATGAATCCAGGCCTTCACTTCCGCAAAACAGCGCGTGACTTCGGCGCGTGCCTCCGCACCCGGGTCATGAAAGTCCTTCAGCGGGGTATGGGATGCGCACAGCGCGATGGTCGACACGGCCTAGCCTTTTAAGAAGCGCAAATGCAGGCCGTTGAAAGTTTCTGGGTCTTCGAATTGCGGCCAATGGCCGCAGCCGGTCATCAACGCAAACTGCGCGTGCGGAATCAGACTCGAGATCCGTTCACCGACTTCGACCGCTGCTGTCGGATCCTTGTCTGTCCAAATCACCAAAGTCCGCGCCTTGATCGCGCGCCACTCGGCGTCTGTTAGATTGTTGCGCTGGCGAGTCGCCGGCTCTTGCAGACAGAGGATGTGGGGCATAGCCGCCAGCATCCCAGGAGCTTGGTAGATCGCCTGGCGACAGGCGATCAGATCGTCGGTGACTGTCGCGGGATCCGCCATCAACCATTCCAGGCGCGCCTTGACCGTGTCCCAGGTTGGCGTGGTAACTGCCGCCATCGTCAAGGTCTTAATTCGCTGCATCACTTCCGGATTCATCGTCGCGCCACCGGTAGTGTTCAACACGATTTGGGTAACTCGTTCGGGATATTTGAGCGCGAAGCGCGCCGCGACCCAACCCCCTAACGACTCACCGGAAAGTCGAATCTGCTTGAAGCCAAGGGTGTCCATCACAGCCCGAACATGTTCGACATAGGTCTCGATCTCATATGGAAATGCGGGCTTGTCGCTATAGCCATGGCCGACGAGATCAATCGCATAAGTATCGAAGTGCTCACCATGAGCCAATAAATTTCGCGCGTAACATTCCGCATGTCCACCAGTGCCGTGCAACAGAATCAGTGGCGGTTGACCCTGCCGACCGGTATGCAGATAACGCGTGCGATACCCGCCAGCCGTGAGGTAACCTTGGGCAAATTCGCCAGCGCGTAGGTCATCCCAAAAGCTGCGCTTCATAACCCCTCCAGAAATCCGTTTAGGTGATCGGTGTAATGCTGTTTTCGGCTATATTCGCGCTGAATTCCCGCTAATAATGCACCGCGCTCGCCCGCGTAATTCATTTCATAGAGGGTATGCCGCGCACCGAATTCGCTGCCGCAGATGTCCCAGGCGAGTTTAAATATTTTGGCTTTTTCGAAACCGGAAACACCAGCGCCACGCAGCGACTGCTCAAGCACATCGCCAATGGGAGAAGTAAATTCGGAGACACTGACTGGGAGTTGAATGAGACCACCACCGCCGGCACGTCGGAGCATATCGACTAGCTTCGGGTAGTACACCGGACCTAAAGCGCGCCCCGCTTGGAGTGCGAATAGGTCCGGGTACATGACATCATTTTCGGGATCGACGGTCGCCTGCTCTTCGGCCGAGCGCGTGGTGCTGCGGATGACCTCGACGCAAGCGACCGCCTCTCCCAACATCTCCATCATATCGCCCTTTTGGGCAGAACCGGAAATTTCTGTCATGCGAAGGATCAGGGCGTAGAGAAATCCAAGCTTCGCCTCGAGCCGTGCATTGGTTTGATGCGCGGTCATCTCGCGCATCCGCGAGTCTTTATACATGCGATTGAGGAAGCCAATATCCTCGTGCAAGAACACTCGCTCCCACGGCACGAGCACGTGGTCGAAAACCACTGTGGCATCAAGCTCATCGAACTGAGAGGACAGTGGATGATCCGCACGCTGACCATCCAGCGCCGCAAATGATGGACGGCACAGCGTTTTCAATCCTTTAGTGTTCATCGGGATCGCGAACACATTGGCATAGGCTTCTTCGCCAGGGATAAAGGTTGGCGGGAAGGGCCATACCAGTATCTCGTCCGCATAGGGTGCCGAGGTCGCAATGCGCTTGATGCCGTGCACGATGAGCCCGTCCTTGGTGTGCTCGAGCACGCGCAGCGCGATATTGGGATCTTCCTGTTGATGGCGCGCCTTGCCTTTGTCCAACTGCGGGTCGAGCAACGCATGGGTGAGAAATAAATCCTGAGAGGCAACATGGCGGTAGTAGTTTTTTATCGCTTCCGCACGCGCCGGCGAGCACTCCGCGAAAAAACTCTGCTTGGCGGCCAGCGCCATGATCATCGAGTTCAAGAAGTCGGGACTGCGTCCCATCATGCCGCAGGTTGCTTCGGCCCAGATCAGATAGGCCTCGCGTTTCAGACGCAATTGTTCGCGGGTGCGCGGAATTTCAAAGGGTCGCGCGATACGCGCCCCAAATTCCGGACAGTCCACCGTGAGCACATCCCGAAACCGCGCATCGTGCTGAAGATCGTAGAGCATCGCGGTCGAGCGGACGGCGGCCGCCATTGGCGGGAAGGTCGCGACATTCTCAACCCGCTTGCCGTCGTACCACACCTCGCGCCCGTCATTGAGCCCGGCGAGAAATTCCTGACCAGTTCTAACGGCCATTAGGTTTACTCCAAGAGTTAAAAGTTGAAATCCCGCTAGAGAATTTTCGGGCGATAGCACCGCTCGATGTCCTAGCTGGCTCGCGTAGCTTTGGGCGGATTCGGGGGGGCGTCGCGGTGCTCGGCAATACGCGGACGCCAAGTCGTAGTTTCATCGTGATGGCACTCACAGTTGGGGAAAAATAAGTGACGCATACTGAGTGTTAATATATTAGTATGTCAATAACAGAACAAGAGACCTCTTGAGGAAATTTGCGCTATGCCGAGCCGCCCCCGAGCTTTGACTAACTTCGTGGTCCCGCGCGTGACCGAGTCCTCCAGTGCGTTAGCCCACAATGCCTACGCGTTTCTCCTCGGCGAATTGCTCGAAGGGAAATTAGCGCCCGATGACTGGTTATCGATTGTGGCAATCGCCGAACAACTCAAATGCAGTCGGGTACCGGTGATGGAGGCGATGAAGCGGCTCGCGCGTGAGGGGTTCGTCACCATCCTGCCGCAGGTCGGATGCAGGGTCGCTGTTCCAGAACCTGCTGAGGTGCATGATTTCTTTAGTCTGTTCGCGGCAGTCGAAGGCTGTGTCGCGCGGCTCGCCGCCGAGCGCCGCACGCGTGAGG
>JANOVQ010000632.1:0-6776 GCA_031417495.1 Pseudomonadota bacterium
GCTCGTGCTTTGTTTGAAGAGGGTGACTTTGTTGAATCGGAGCAATTGCTTGAAGAGGTGGTAAAGCGCGCCGGCGGTGCGCGTTTGCGCGAGCAAGGCCACGGGCGCGGCATCGCTGTCACGGACATGAGTTACGTCCCGGGTTATCGCTCGTCCTGCGTGGCGATGACGCTCGACGTGAGGCTGGACGACGCCGGCCATTTGACGATCGATAAGGTGGTGGCGGTGGTCGATGTCGGTCTCGCCATCAATCCGCGTAATGTCGAGGCACAAGTCCAGGGCGGCATCGCCTTCGGTCTCTCCAATGCGCTCTATGGTCAGATCAGTTTGCGTCAAGGTCGCGTCGAACAACGCAATTTCTCCGACTACCGATTGCTCGCCATGGACGCCATGCCGAAAATAGAAGTACACATCCTGGCGGCGACGGGCCGACCGAGCGGCATCGGCGAGGAAGCGACACCGGTCGCCGTCGCGGCGTTGGTTGATGCGGTGTATGCGGCCGGCGGGCCACGCATCCGCAGTCTGCCGCTGGCGGCACAGAAGCTCACGCGACGTCCTGCCTGAAGACGGGTGCTGTGATGTCCATGCCCAGGCACGGGGCCAGGACAGTTGTCAGCTAGCGCGCGCCTCGCCGCAGATCAAGCAAGCGGGATACTCGCCGGATGAACTCGATGACCGACCACTTGTTCGAAGCCATACCCCACCCGAAACAGGCTGGGTTCGTCGTAGGGTCGCGCAAGGATCTCCATGCCAACGGGCAGGCCGGCCGGCGTGAGTCCAGCGGGAATACTCATCGCCGGCATCCAGGTTTGCGATCCGATGAGCGTGTTCGTTGGGAAGGTCAGGGTGCTCCACACGCCTGTATCGCACGCTTGTCGGGTCGGCGGAACGACTTGTACGGTGGGATATACCAGCACCGCGAGCCGTTCGCGCTCCATCAGATTCACCACCAGGCGGGTAAATGCTTCACGCGCGGCGTAGGCGGGATAGTAGGCCGGATCACTAAAGGGATCGTCAGGTCCGTTGGCAATGCCTTCCAGGAGATCCAGCTGCCGATGGTAGCGTTTTGATCTCACGATCTCCGCCACCGAGCGCGCCGGCGCAGCGGGAATCCCCGCCAGGAATTGATCGATGTCGTACTTGGATTTTATTAAATACAACGACGTGCGGACCAACCAGTCGGTCAGGTCTGGAATTTCGACCTCAACCAATTCAGCGCCACCGGCACGCAGCTCCCCAAGTGCTTCCGTCATGACGGCGTTAACCGGCGCGGCGTGCGCGTCATCGTCTGCTCCAAACGCGTTGCGCACGACACCGATGCGCAATCCTCTCAGCGCATCGGGCACTAAACTCTGCAGATAGGAGGCCGGCGCCCTGGCGACGGAATACACGTAGGTGAGTGGATCCTTGGGATCGTGGCCAACCATGACATCGAACACGCGCGCGACGTCCACCACGCTGCGGCCCATCGGGCCGATCGTATCCTGGAAACCGACCAGCGGATTACAGCCCCGGCGACTGATTAAACCCGGCGTCGAACGCACCCCGACGAGATTGCAGAATGAGGCCGGCACGCGCACCGAGCCCCCGCAGTCCGTACCGAGCCCAATCGCGGCAAAGCCTGCCGCCACCGCGGCACCAGTCCCGCTGCTCGAGCCACCGGGATCGCGCGCGAGGTCGTAAGGATTCTTGGTTTCGCCGCTGCGCGATGAGTAACCGAACCACGAGGTAGCCCAATCCGGCAAGGTCGTCTTGGCGAGAATAATCGCGCCGGCCCTGCGCAGGTTGGCGATCACCGTCGCATCCTCGCGCGCCTGATAATCGGCAAATATTTCCGAGCCAAAAGAAGTCGGCATATCCAACGTTTCCAGACAGTCTTTCACGACAATCGGAATGCCGTGGAGGGGGCCGACAGGCTGGCCGGCGCTTAGCGCGGTGTCCAGCGCGCGCGCCTGCTGCTGGGCGTGCGGATTAAGGGTAACCACTGCATTGAGGGTCGGACCGCTTTGATCATAGGCAGCGATTCTGGCGAGATAGAAATTCACTAGCTGCTCGGCGCTGATTCGCCCGCGACGCATCGCCGACTGCAGGCAGGCGATGCTGGCCTGCTCCACCGAGATTCCATCAATTTTCACGTGCCAATTTCCTTGTGGATGGACGGGAAATTCACCCCGTGCCGACACTATAGTTCGCGGCGCTCTCGGTCGCGACGTCGCCCTTGATCCGCGTATGCATCATCACGCGCTCCTCGCGATAATCGTAAGGTCGCGCGCGATGCAATACGCAGCGATTGTCCCACACCACGACATCACCGGGCCGCCAGGTGTGCGTTAACAGGCGCGGCGGCTGGCAGGTGAATGACATCAACTCAGCCAGCAATTTTTCAGCTTCATCCTGCGCGAGCTCGGCGATTTTGCCGGCGTGGCGGCCAATGTACAGCGCCGGCCGCGCGGTGACCGGATGCACTTTAATCAGCGGACGCAGTGGCGGCTCGCCCGCAAAGAAGCCATAGCCCGAGCCGACCGCGACCGCGTGGCCCATTTTGGCCTGTGAATAAAAATACGAGTGATAGGCCGCGAGATCGGCGATGCGATCTTTGGTCTGCGGGTCCAGCGCGTCGTAAGCCGCGCGCGCATCCGCCCATTCCGTTTGGCCACCGACGGCGGGCACCACGTGTGCGGACAATACGGAGGCTTTCGCAGAGAGCGGCATATAGGAGCTATCCGTGTGCCAGCCCTCGTTACCGCGCAAGAGCTGCATGCGGTGGGAAGATTCCTCGAAGAGGTTGCCGTCCTCGGCCTTGTTGCTGATCGGCACGGTCTGCAGTCCCTCGACGATCACTTCGATTTCACCGAAGCGACGCGCAAAGGCGAGTTGCGACTCTGCGCTGAGGTGCTGTTGTGGAAATATCAGCACCGCGTATTCGTGGAAGGCGCCTTCGATCTCCCGCCAACTCTCAGTATCCAGCGCAGCGAGACTGACGCCTGTGAGTGTGGCGCCCAAGGTGGCGTCGGTCGGTCGAATCGTGAGTGACATGAATGACTCCTCAGGCGCCTGGAATTTTTACCAACCATGTATGAGCAGCATAGCCGCCCTTTTTTGCGTAATCGAGCGGCGCCTGTAAATCAGCATGCCGCCAGTCGGCGTTGGATGCGGTGCAGGACTTTCTTTCAAGCAGCGCGCTACACCGGCTGCGCCAGAATCTCCCACAGGGCCTTTCCACCCACGAATACGGCACTGCTCGACCGCCCTGATGGAGTCCCCTATATTCGACCAACCGATGTTGGGAATTCTGATGCAGCAAATGGCGCAATTCATAGCGACCTGGTGCTGCACCCTGCGCGCGGGCGCTGTGCCCGACACCAATCCTGAATTTATTTTGTGACCGATCACAACAACTGAAAAGGGGAAGAGCAATGGCCGCAAGTGGTCCGCTGGTGGGAGTTAAGGTGATCGAACTGGCGGGCATCGGACCGAACCCGATGTGCGCCATGATGCTGGCCGACATGGGCGCGGAAGTCATTCGGGTGGATCGCGTGGTCCCGTCCGATCTTGGCATCTCGGTCGATGCCCGGTTCAGTCTGCTCGATCGCAGTCGGCGCTCCATCGCGGTGGACTTAAAGCAGCCCGCCGGTATCGAACTCGTGCTGCGCCTGGTGAGTTCGGCGGACGCGCTGATTGAAGGCTTTCGTCCCGGCGTGACCGAACGCCTTGGACTCGGGCCAGAAGCCTGTCAGGCGCGGAACCCAAAGCTGGTGTACGGCCGGGTGACCGGCTGGGGTCAGCACGGCACGCTCGCCAAGGCCGCCGGCCACGACATTAACTACATCTCGTTGACCGGTGCCGCCTATGCCATCGGCCAGCGTGATCGGCCGCCCGCGCCGCCGCTGAATCTGGTCGGCGATTTCGGCGGCGGCGGCATGCTGCTGGCGGTGGGCGTGCTGGCCGCGCTGCTTGAGGCGCAGAAGTCGGGCAAAGGTCAGGTGGTGGATGCCGCGATGACCGACGGCACGGCCATTCTGATGACGGCGCTCTATGGCTTGCACGGCAGCGGGTATTGGACCGACGAACGTGAGCGCAATGTGCTCGATGGTGGCGCGCATTTCTACGACGCCTACGAAACCAAAGACGGAAAATATATTTCAATCGCCTCGATCGAGGCGAAGTTCTACGACGAACTGCTGACTTTAACCGGCTTCAGTGATCCCGGCCATGCAGGTCATCGTGATCGCACCCAATGGGACAGTCTCGCCGCCAAGATGACCGCGCTGATGAAGACCAAAACGCGCGATGAATGGTGCAAAATCCTGGAAGGAACCGATGTGTGCTTCGCGCCCGTGCTGAATTTGAGCGAGGCGCCGCACCATCCGCATAACGTTTCGCGCCAGACTTTCGTGACCGAGAACGGCGTGACGCAACCCGCCCCGGCGCCGCGCTTCAGCCGCACGCCGTCGCAGATCCAAAAGGCGCCATCGGCGGATGGCGCGGATACCGCGGCGGTACTCGCTGATTGGGGCTTAGCGGCGGCGGAAATCACCCAACTACAGACCAACGGGGCGATTCGTTAATGCCGGCGCTGCGCGATCAACAAGGTGCCATCGCTCGGCCCAATCGAGATACCGCGCCGGACGGGTTTTGAGTGGGCGCCCGGCAAGCGCTGCATGCGCAGTTCGGTGAACAAGGTCGCGAGCACGACTTTCATCTCGTAGAGCGCGAAGGCCTGGCCGAGGCACGCCCGGTTACCGCCGCCGAACGGCGTCCATTCATGCGGCGCAAACTTGCGTTCAAGGAAACGCTCGGGGCGAAATTCGCGCGGCTTAGGGTAGAGATCTGCGCGCTGGTGCAGCAGATGAATCGCGGGACACAGCACCACGCCAGGCGGGTAGGTTACCCCGCCGACGCTCAGTTCCTGCTTCAACACGCGCACCACGAACGGCAGAATGTTGCGCACGCGCAGGCTTTCACGAATGGCGGCATCCAGATATTCGAGCGCTGCGAGATGTTCAGGGCGCGGCAGATCGCCACCACACACTGCGCTGAGTTCTGCTTCGATGCGCGCGACGACGTCCGGCCGTGGCAGGATTTGCTCGAGCGCCCAGGCCAGCGACAGCGCCGTCGTGTCGTGGCCAGCCGTAAGGATCGTGACCAGGGCATCGCGGATCTCGGTATCACTCATCCCGCTCCCATCTTCGTGACTCGTCGCGAGCAGATCGCTTAACAGACAGGTCGCGCGCTGCGCAGGCGCGAGGTCGCGTTGCTCCCGGATCACCCGATAGAGCACCGCATCGAACTCGCGCCGCAGGCGATAAAACGGCAACACCCGTGAATCCTTGAAACGATGCGGTGGAAACAGATTCCACAGCACCAGCACCAGCGGATGCCGAACGTGGCGCAGCAAGTCGCCCATTTTCGACTGCAGTTCCTCGAAATCGGCACCAGCAGAAATCCCCAGGGCCGCGCGCAAAATCACCCGCAGGGTCACGCCTTGCATCGAGGTGTCGGCGCGCACCACCGCTGCCTGCGCCCAGTGGGCGGCGGTCGCCCTCGCCTCACTCTGCATCGCAGCGAAGAAGGTGCGCATGCGTTCACCCTTCAGCGGCGGCAATAACACACGGCGTTGGCGCACATGCGGTTCATCGTCGAGCACCAATACAGAAGTCTCGCCGACCAACGAGGACAACAGCGCGTTGCCCTCACCCGCGTGCAGAACCGCGGGATCGCCCTGAAAGACTTCGCGGATGTCTGCCGGTCGCGTCAGCATCACCAGGCGTCCAAAACCGGCCAGATGGAAGGTGAAGGTTTCGCCCCAGCGCGCGCAATCCTCGAGATACGCGAGCGGGGTAAACGAGTAGCGCAGCAACTGCCACAAAGGATGTGCCGTCGGACCTGGTGGCAGGCCATAAAGTGCGCTCACGTGAACCTCAGGCACATCAATTTCCTGTGCATTTCTCGGCTCAGTCTCAGTTCGCACGCGGACGCAAGGCCTCGATCGCAGTCCAGTCCGGAATCGACTGATAGTTCACGCCTGCCGCCAGCACTTTGGGCGCGTTGTCCTTGGGCAACAACTGGATCGTATTCAAGATGACCTGCGTGGCGCCGGCATCGAAATGTTGCTGAATGCGATCACGAATTTGTGCTTCGCTGCCCCAGGCGACGAGCGCATCGATGAGGCGATCACTGCCGCCATCCTGCAGGTCCTGCTCGGTATAGCCGAGGCGTAACCAATTCCGATAATGATTCGGCGTCACGAAGTAGAACTCGAGCGCGCGGCGCGCGGCCGCGCGTGCCGCCTTCGGATCCTGCGTCCAGCACACATGCTGGGCAGTGCAGAGCCACTTATCCGGACCGAGAATCTCACGCGTTCGACGGGTATGCTCCGGCGGCGAATTAAACGGATGCGCGCCCATCGTCCGCTCACCGGACAACGCAATCATCTTCCAGCCCAGCGCGCCCAGGACTAGCGGAGGATCTTCACCAAGCAGATGCTCGCGGGCGCGCGCCATGTCATCCAGATAATTGCGCATCGTGGTCAGCGGTTTGCCGTAAGTGTGGCCGTGGGCGCCGCTGACGATCGACTCATGCGAAACCCCCAGTCCCATCACGAAGCGCTCGCCATAGAACGCGCGCAGACTGCGCCCGCTCTGCACGCAGGTCATCGGATCGCGACCGTAAATGTTCGCAATGCCGCTCGCGATAGTAATCTTGTGGGTGTGGCTGAGCAGGAACCCACCGAGCGTAAAGCTCTCGTAGTAGTAAACCTCTGGATACCAGATGGC
>JANOVQ010000633.1:0-5905 GCA_031417495.1 Pseudomonadota bacterium
GGGTGTTCGAGGCCAGCAACACCGCGCGGCGACCGCTCTGTTCGATCGCGCGGCGCGTCGCTGCGCCCAAGGTCGCCATCTCGCCAAGGCCTTCTTCCATATTCAGATAGTACGGCGAGTTGTTGGCGGAGATCCCGACCACCGGGATGTCCCATTGCGGGCGAATCATGTGCAAGGTGGTGATGGTCCCGTAATCGACGCGAAAATTCGGGTTGCGCATCATCTTCGCGACCAGTCCGCTTGCGCGCGCCTCGTGGCAGCAAGCTTCCGCCAGTTCTACATCGACATTCAGTTCGAAGTTATAGCGAAAGAGATTCGGGAATATTGGATCCACTGATTTGCCGCGTAGAGTGGGTACCCCCAGAAAGTGATGGCCGAGCTGCGTCACCCAGTGTGGTGAGTGGACTAACAACACATCAGGCTTTAGGCGCTCGATACTCTTGCGCGCCCGCTCATAGGCCCAGCGTAATTGTTCCCAGCCACCCTGCGAGCGCGGTTCGTTCTGCGGCGGGTTTTCGCCATACACGAGATGCGGCGGATGTGGGGCCAGGAATCCGGCAATGATTTCGCCTTTACGCATGGTTGTCCCTCGCGCGCTTGAGCGGCTTATATGCGGTGCACTTGATCTCGATCCGAATCAGTGGATGCGGCAATTGATGGACCGCCACGGTGGTCCGAGTGGGACCGTCAAGGTCGAAGAACTCGCCATAGGCCTCGTTGTAGCCGCCAAAATCTGCCATGTCGACGAGAAAACTGGTGACGTCCACCACGTCAGCCAGACTGGCCTCGGCGGCCTGCAGAATTTTGCCAAGATTTTCCAGCACTGCGCGGGTTTGCGCCCGGATGTCGAAGCGGGCGGTGCCCAGGAGATCGACCTCCGCGCCGGGAAAGGAGTTATCGGCCTGACGTGCACTGGTGCCGGACACGAAAATAAAATCGCCCGCGCGTTTGACATGCGGATACTTGCCGCGCGGTGTGGCCATCTCGGCGATTACCTGAGCGCTCATGGGATTCCTTGCAATGCGTTCTCAACGACTCAAGCCTAGGCGGGGCGCTGTCCGACATCAAGCGTGGATCGACTTCCTGGCGAGGTATCGGGATAATCGTGCGCATTCGTCAAGCTGAGCCAAGGAGAAAGTGCGACATGAATGGTGCCCACGCGTTGCTCGAGACCCTGGTCCGCAGCGGCCTTGACGTTTGCTTTGCAAATCCCGGCACCTCGGAGATGCAATTGGTGCAGGCGATCGATCAGATCCCTGGGATGCGGCCGATTCTCGCCTTGTTCGAAGGGGTGGTGACCGGTGCCGCCGATGGCTATGCCCGGATGGCGCGCAAACCCGCCGTGACCCTGCTCCATTTAGGCCCGGGTCTCGCGAATGGGGTCGCTAATCTGCACAACGCACGCAAGGCGCAGAGCCCCATGGTGAATGTGGTTGGCGATCACGCCATCCACCATCTGCGCTTCGATGCACCGCTCACCTCCGATGTGGAAGGGATCGCACGGCCGGTCTCGCATTGGGTGCGCAGCGCGACCTCGCCGGCGGATCTCGCGCGCTTGGGTGCCGAGGCCGCTGCACTCGCCGGTGGTGTGCCCGGCAAGATCGCGACCCTAATCGCACCCGCCGACTGTGCATGGACCGATCTCCAGGCGGATTATGTGGCGCCAGCGTTACCCGCTCGCGCCGCGTTGCCAGAAATTCCTGCGGCGCAGATTGCCCTGGTGATGAAAGCGTTGCGCCAGGCGCGTAATCCGGTGTTGCTCCTGGGTGGTGAAGCCCTGCTGGGCGAAGGGGCGCGCCAGGCGGGGCGAATTGCGGCGGTGTTGCCGGTGCGCTTGCACGCTGAGACATTCAATCGACGTCTCGAACGCGGTGCCGGCAGAGTTCCGATTGGAATCGTGCCCTATTTTGGTGATCGCGCGCTGGAACTCCTGGCGGGGACCGACCTGTTGGTGCTGGCCGGCGCCAAGCGCCCGGTCGCGTTTTTCGCGTATCCAAATAAGCCGAGCGTGTTGGTGCCGGAAGGCTGTGAGGCGTTGGCGCTCGCGGGTCCGAGCGATGATACGGTAGCGGCGCTCACCGCGTTAGCCGATGCCCTGGGCGCACCGGCGGCGCCGAAAATTTTCCAATCAATCCTGGAAATTCCGGCGGTAAGCGGCGTTCTCGACGGGCAACTGGCGGCGCGTGTGATCGCACGTTGTCTGCCCGAAGGCGCGATTGTGGTCGATGAGGCGATCACGAACAGTCTGTATGCGCAGCAGGCCAGCCTCGGCGCGCCACCCCACGATTGGTTACAGCTGATGGGCGGTGCGATTGGCAATGGCCTACCGCTGGCGCTGGGCGCGGCAGTCGCCTGTCCACAACGCAAAGTGATCTGCCTGGAAGGCGATGGCAGCGCGATGTACACGGTGCAGTCTTTGTGGACGATGGCGCGCGAGAAGCTCGATGTGATCAACGTGATCTTCGCTAACCGCAGTTACGCGATTCTGAATATCGAATTCGAGCGCGTGGGCGTGGGTGCACCAGGTCCGCGCGCGTTGTCGATGCTGGACATGAGCAACCCCACCTTGCGCTGGACCGAGATCGGGCGCGGCATGGGCGTCAATAGTGAACGGGTGGAAACCGCCGAAGACTTTGAAGCGGTCTTGCGCTCAATGTTGAAGACGCCGGGGCCACATTTGATTGAGGTGGTGATTTAAGCTTGGTCGCGTGGTCTGAAGCCGTCATCCCGGGCGCAGACCCGGGATCCATGGACGCTTGATGTGCACGCTGGATCCCGGATAAGCGCTACGCGCTTTCCGGGATGACGGTCTGTAGTAACCTAATCCACCACCACCCGCGGCAGCGCAAAAAAGCACTTCAACGCCAGGTACAGCGCGTGCGCATCCACGCTGCCGGCGAGTTCTCGAATCGAATGCATCGCGAAGGTCGGCACGCCGACATCCACCGTGCGCAGGCCGAGTCGGGTTGCGGCGAGCGGGCCGATGGTGCTGCCACAGGTCATGTCCGCGCGCGCAATGAACGACTGCACCGGCACCCCAGCTAACGCCGCGGCGTGCCGGAACACTGCCGCCGATTCGCTATTGGTCGCATAAGACTGATTGGCGTTGGTCTTGAGAGCGGGACCTGCGTTGATCAGCGGTCCATGCTTGGCGTCGTGCTTGTCGGCGAAGTTGGGATGCACCGCGTGCGCGTTGTCGGTGGAGACCAGCAGCGAGTTGGCGAGCACACGCGCCGCTGTCTCGTGATCGCCCAGCACGCGCTGCAGCACGCTCTCGAGAAAATTGCCGCGCGCGCCACTGGTGGAGCCGCTGCCGACCTCTTCGTGATCGTGACACACCAGAAATTGTGCGAATTCGGACTCAGAGTCGCAGAGCGCGCGCAGCCCGGTGTAGCAGCTCAGCAAATTATCCAGGCGCGCCGAGGCGATAAACTCTTCGTGCCAACCGACCAGGCGCGCAGGTTGCGTGTCGTAGAAGGAAAGTTCGAAGGCCTGTACTTGGGCGGTGGCAAGGGCCGGCTCGCGCGCGGCGAGATGGCGCACGAGTTCCGCATTAAGGCTGAACGCCTCCGGCGTTTTGCCGCAGATCAACGCGGGTAAGTAGGTTTGCTTGTTAATGCTGCGCTGGTCGTTGGCTTCGCGATCAAGATGAATCGCGAGACTTGGGATTAGCGCGAGCGGCGCGCGAAAATCCAGCAGGCGATTGCACAAGGTGCCGTCCGCCAACGACAGGGTTACCCGCCCCGCCAGCGAAAGATCGCGGTCGAACCACGGATTCAGCAACACCCCGCCATACACCTCCGCGGCCAGCTGTTGATAGCCGTGTGCGCTGATTTCGGGATGGGGCTTGAGTTTGAGGCAGGGGCTATCGGTGTGCGCGCCGACCAGGCGCAAGCCGGTCTCGGCGAGTGGCTTGGAACCCAGGCTAAACGCGATCACCGAGGAATCATTGCGCGTCAGCCAATAGCGCCCATCGCTGTGCAACTGCCAGGTGTCGCGTTCGTCCAGACGGGCGAAGCCGGCCGCCTTCAGGGCTGAGGCCAGGTTGGCGGTGGCATGAAAGGGGGTGGGCGAGTGGTCGAGGAACGCCAGTAAGCCGGTATCGAAGAGAGCTTGATTCATGCGCCTATGTTAACAGTCGCGCGCGTCTCACCGGCAACCTCGCGATTGCCAAATTGTTTGGTGCCGGTGCTGCAATCCCGCTATTCTGGCGCCATGAAAACTTATCTGTGCCAGGGGCTGTGGGGGTTGCTGCTCGGCTTGTTCGTCGCGAGTCTGGCGCTCGCGGCGGGCCAGCAATCAGAAATCGATCTTTGGGAAAGTCTGCTCAAACCCCAATACTTTAAGGGGCACGAGATGACGGCCGGCAAATCGATCATCGAACTGCGCATTCCGCTGCGCGCTGAAGATGCCGGGGTGGTCCCGGTCAGTATCGATGCCAAGATCCCGCAGACCGCCGCGCGCTATGTCGCGAAGATCTATGTGTTTGTCGATAAGAATCCGAAACCTTTAGCGGGGTTGTTTCACCTGACCCCGGAAATGGGCCGGGCCGATCTCGCGCTCCGTCTGCGCATTAACGAATACACCAAGGTGCATGTCGTCGCAGAGATGAACAATGGTGACTTGCACATGGACGAAGGTTTTACGCGGGCGAGTGGCGGTTGTTCCGAACCGCCGCCGTTTCTGAAACTCAAGGAAGCGCGGGCACGGATCGGCGAGATGAAGTTTCGGTCACTGCCTGGCGAAGACGCGGATTCCACGCTTGGCCAACTGATCATCAGCCATCCCAATGTGACCGGGCTGCAGCTCGACCAGCGGACCCGCGCCTACATTCCGGCTGAGTACGTGACGAAAGTGGTGATCAGCTTCAATGGCCGACACATCCTGACGGCCGAAACCGACATCTCGTTAAGTGAGGATCCCAGTTTCCGGTTTTTCTTCAAGCCGCGCGCGGGCGGCACCATCGAAGCGCATATGACGGATTCGAAGGGGCGCGAGGTCACCCACGCCTTCGCGGTTAGCGGAAGCACGGCGAAGGCGAGTTGAGTTCGCCATACTTCCAGAAGGCCACAACTCCGTTATCTAGCAAAGCCATAACCCCGTCATCCCGGAAACGGCGCAGCCGTTATCCGGGATCCATAGGGAACATCGAGCGTCGATGGATCCCGGGTCTTCGCCCGGGATGACGGAGTTAATCTCGTTAACCTTTAATTGCGAACAGAATCCTTGCGCTCAGCGCATGGCGGCGTATCCTGCGCGCCCGCTTGGCGCCTGTGCCGAGAGAGCATAAATCCTAAAGGAGACTTCGATGGCCACCAAAAAAGCCGCGGTCGTGAGACCCGCCAAGGTTCGCAACCGCTATGCCACGCATCCGTTATTGAAAAAGGGCGGGGTGCACACCAAGACCCGCAAAGCCGAGCGTAAGGCAGACAAGCAAATCCTGGGGCGGGAGTGGCCTGCGCAGAGTGCAGTGGGTTAACTCACGACACTGTGGGCAGGCTATTTCGAAACGCAGACGCTAAGCCGGTCGCGAGGTCAGGAAATCCTCCAGCACCTGATTGAACAAGACCGGTTGTTCAATATTGGCGAGATGTCCGGCATTCCTCAGGACCACCAATTGGGCGCCGCTAATCGCGGCCGCCATCTCGCGTGCGACCTTGGGCGGCGTGAGTTGATCCTGATCGCCCACCACCACCAGGGTTGGCACTTTCACCTGCGCTAGATCGGCAACCGGCTCGTACTGTGTCATGGCCTCAATTGCCTTGATATAGGAGTCCTTGTGTAAGGCCGAAATGCTGTCGATCAGTGCCTGGATATGGGCGGGTTCGGCGCAGCTGCTCACCAAGGTTTGGGCGACCATCGGCGCGATGTCGCGCGGCTCTTTGCCGTCGACCAGGGGCTGCTT
>JANOVQ010000634.1:0-10710 GCA_031417495.1 Pseudomonadota bacterium
GTTCAAGACCTGCAGCTTCGCGAGTGGCATGCCACCGCCGACTGCCGCAGCCACTGGCGCCGCAGAGAGAGGGCTTGGTGCTGCGCTTGGCGCTGGGGCAGCAACTACCGCATCTTCGGCGGCGCGTGCCGCCGCCACCGCCGCGCTTGCCGAGCCGGGGCGGATGATCATCGTTTTTTCGAATTCTTCGTCGTCGGCCGTCGCGTGTTCATTGACGTATTTCAGCTCATGCTTGCCGATGCCCACCACGTCGCCATCACGCAGCGCGTGCTTCTTTATGAGTTTGCCGTTGACATAAGTGCCATTGGTGCTGCCTAGGTCTTCCAGGAAGGAATCATCCAGGATCGTGATCACGAGCGCGTGTTTGCCGCTAACGGCAAGGTTATCGATCTGGACGTCGTTATCGGGCTTACGTCCAACAGTCATGCGCTCTTTGTTCAGTTGGAATTCGCCCTGAACCGCGCCGTTCAAGCTGAGTACGAGTTTGCCCATTTGTTGCGTCCTATCAGCTGTCCCGCGACCAGAGACTTTTTAATTTCGACCTGAGGCCAGAACCGGCGGTCTGGGATGAACCGGGTCTGGCAAGCACGACCGAGATGTTGTCTTTACCCCCGCCCGCATTCGCGAGCCCCACTAGTTCGTGCGCTGCTTGGAGTAGATTAGCACTATATTTACCAAGGGTTAAGCGGATATCTTCATCATTTACCATATCATTCAAACCGTCTGAGCACAGGAGGTAAATGTCGGTGGGGAGGGTCTCCAGCTCCTGCACATCCACTTGCACAGTGTCGTCGATGCCCAGGGCCCGTGTGACCAGATTCTTGGGGGTATTGGCATGGGCTTCTTCGGAAGTAAAAAACCCGCGGTCAATGAGTTCCTGAATCAGCGAATGATCGCTCGTCACTTGTTTTAGTTCGTCGCCCCGCAAGCGGTAAATCCGGGAATCCCCCACATGGGCAATCGTAACCCGACCGGCGGAAAACAGCGCGGCGACGATGGTGGTGCCCATGCCCTGGCACTGCGGGACCTTATGCGCAGTCTCGAAAATGTACCGATTGGCGCTCTCGATGGTGGTTCTAATGAGCGCCGCTTCCGGGGATTCCTGGTCACTGCGTTCTTTCCCGCGCACGAAGTGATGCTTACTTCGCCCGTCACGAACCCCGTCAAAAACGATCTTGGCGGCAATGGCGCTGGCGACTTCTCCCGCCTTGTAGCCACCCATGCCATCCGCGACTAAGGCCAACCCCAGTTCCGAATCGGTGATGGCGCTGTCTTCGTTATGCGGCCGTTTGCGCCCCGGGTCTGAGACGTTGGCGAGTTCGATATCCAGACTTGCCAACATTGAACGCTAGCCGCCGACTTGCTTGGCGCATGTCTGGATATCCTTCGCCATTTCTGCGCCCGTTTGGTAGCGCTTGGCGACATCTTTCTGCAGGGCCTTGTTGATGATTTCCGCGATACAGGGGCGTTGCCGGGCAAGCTCAGGCTTCAATTCTGCAATGTCCTGGTGCGGTTCGTTGGCGATTTTGTACATCAAGGTGGCCATCGATTCGCCCATGAAGGGTAGCTTGCCAGTCACCATCTGGTAGAGCATCACGCCCAGCGAGAAGAGGTCCGAACGGCCGTCCACTTTTTTGCCGGACAATTGTTCGGGCGACATGTACGAAGGGGTGCCGAGCACCATGCCGGTCTTCGTGCGGCTTGAATCGGTGATTCGTGCAATCCCGAAGTCGGTCAACTTGACGGCCTTTTTAGTGGGTTCGTACATGATATTGGCGGGCTTGATATCGCGATGAACGACATTGGCTTTATGCGCATAGTCGAGCGCTAAGGCCGCCTTGAAGATAATGCCCATGGTAATCGGCAGGGGTAGCAAGGCATCCGGCTTGGTATGGCGGACGAGGTCGTATCCCTCCAGGAATTCCATCGCGATGAAGGCCAGGTCGTGCTCCTCGCCCACGTCGTAAATACTCACGATATTCGGGTGCTGCAGGCGGCCGGCGGTTTCTGCCTCGCGGAAGAAGCGCGCTTTGACTTCATCGATTTCATCCGCCTCAAATTCCTGCGATAACGCCATCGTCTTGATCGCGACCACGCGATTGATGCGGGGATCTTTGCCTAGATACACAATCCCCATCGCGCCCTTGCCGAGTTCTTTTTGAACCTCGTAGCGGCCCAACATGGGCTTGGTGATACTGCCGTCGAGCAGCAGGGTGGCGCCACCCGCCTTGGACGACGCGCCACCGATCAGCACGGTCTCTTCAAGGTGTTTCGCGCGATTGACCTTGGCCTTGATGTCGCGGAAATCGGGATTCTTCTCGGCGACGAACTGGTAGACCGCGGCAGACTTGTTGAATTTGCGTTTCGATTCAAAGTCCGCCGCAAGGCTGTACACCGCTTCGAGCAGGCTATTATCCACGGGACACTTGCGGAAATAGTCGAAAGCCATGTCCAACTCACCTTTTTGCTGAAACTGCAGCGCAAGTTGGCGGTTGCCTGCCGCGGAATCAACGCCGAGACGCCGGCGATCAACTTCGGCGACCACATACCGTTTGGTCGTCAGCAAAATATGTCCGATGGCTAGCAGGCTCGCCGCGGTCATGAGTTTGAGCCACATGCCCTGCGACTTCATCAGCCCAAGTTCAAGCACAATCAACGCGCCAAGCACTCCCGCGCTGATCACAAAAGCGGGCCCTGGTGCGAGACGTGGAAGACCGGCGATGAGGTAGGCACCCACCAACAACAGGGTCAGGAGTTCGGCAATTCGCGCCCATCCCGGCTGCACGAAGAAGTTCTGGTTCAAGATACTTGCCACGTTATGCGCCAGAATCAGTACCGCGCCGCCAACGTCACCGGTCGGCGTGTGCAGGGTGGTCCCAACGCCGAACGCCGTCGCACCGATCAGCACGGTTTTGTCTTTGAGACGTTCTGCCGGCACTTTGTCCTGCAGGAGATCAAGCGCCGAATAAACATCAAACGGCGGTCGATTTCCCTTGCGCTTGCCGTAATAGAAAGTATTCATGAACAGCGCGCTGTCGGTTTTGATGTTCAGATTTTTGAGTTGAACGCTGTCGCCGAGATTCACTTTAATGTCGTTGACGCCCACATTCAGACTCTGCGCGGCAATCATTAATGCAAGCGAGGGGAAGTAGTCGTCGTAATAACGTACTACTAAAGGCTCGAAACGAATGTCGCCGTCCACCGCGTCTGGCCACACGATGAGGTGTCCGATCGCCGCTGCGGCCTCGCCAAAAGGGGCGATCGGCGGCGCCATCTTGATGGTGGCTGGCGGTAGCAGGTCTTGATTCTGCCCGCTCGGGTCCAGAATGTTTCCCTTGGGGATGGCGAAGCGCTTCACGTAGTCGGCAAGGGGGGCATCGGGATTACCGATGGGATCCCCTCCTTCGAGGTGCATGGGCAGTACCGTCCGAGGTCCGTTTTTGATGCTCTCGGCAAGAATCGCATCGGTATTAAGCGCTTGTTCGGCGCTCGCCAGCGTACTCGTAATTTCCTGACCTGCCGCGCTATCGAGCGAAATATTCGCGAGCTGCGCCTTCAACCGCTGGATCCACGTGAGGCCGGGTTCGACCAACGCTTCGGTGTAGTAAATTGTCGAGCCAATGACTTTGGCGCCGGCGGCTTTTAGCTTGTTGACCATCTGCGCGTGGATTTCGCGCGACCAGGGCCAGCGGCCGATGTTATTGATGCTCTCGTCATCAATCGCGATCACCGCAATTTGGTCGCCGGGATCGCGCGAGGACAGTTGCACGCCGAGGTCGTAGGTGTCGCGCTCCAAGCCTTCGAGGAGCTTGGTCCCAATCATCCACGCGAAAAGAAACACCAGGGTGATGGCGATTCCGACAAAGCGGTCGGATTTCCAAAAGGCCTCTTTCATCCTCAATGAACTCGCAGTATCGATTAAAGTGGTTTCAAGATGTTAGCCATAGTAGCTTGAAAAATCACCAGCGAGTAGGGTCTGACTAGGGATTATCTGTGGCCGCCAGGGTTCGACTTTGAAGCCTGAGCGCTCTTCGTGCGCGGCGGAAAATCCGCGCGCTAACGGCTAGCGCTGGGCGGGCGTAACGGCGTCACCCTTGCATAATTCTTGGACGCGCACGCTAAGTTCGGCGCGCTGTTTGCGCAGGTCGCTGACGGGAAGGATTACTTTGGCGCCTTTTTCGTCACGGGTGTAGAGGTAAGGCGTTTGTACCAGTTCAGACAGTTCGCGTTGGGCTGCCGTACAGCGCCGCCGACGCTCAGTCAGCGCGCCGAGCGCGCGCGCCTTGGCCTCTTCGCGTTCGCTACGTTCAACTGCGTATTCATTTAGGAGGCGTGCGGTGCGCTCTCGGCGCCCAGCTTCCAGGGCCTCGCCCGTCGCTGCCGGCGCCACCGGCGAGGCTCTAAGTCGCACGGATTCCGCCTGCGCGCCACCTGGTTTGTCGCCAAAGTGCACATGACCATCGGCATCCGTCCATTTAAAGACTTCGCCGCCAAATGACGCGCTTACCGCGATGGCCAAGACCCACCCTAGATGACGAATGAAGAAACGGTTCTGCACTATGCGCGGTTCGCGGAAAAATTTAGGTGAGAGAAAAAATGCCACACAAATTGAGTCGCTTGAGCGAGTATAAAAGCGCCATCGGCGGCTCGCCAGTCGCAACTTTTCCGGTAGCCGTTGGTTAGCGCCGGGTAGTCTTCGCGATCGACCTGTGCGTGAGTGGGAAAAAGTCGCTTTCGCCATTCGCGTTTATCTGAAAGTCTTAAGCAGGCCCCAGGCCTGCGTGAGGCAAGTCCTTGTAACGGCAGGCGTAACCGAGAAAAGTAACGTTGCACAGCGGAGTTATCGAAAATTCGCGTTCAGGCGACGGTCGGCGTTACGCTTTGCCCGTACTGGCAAGGAGGCTGGTATCGCCCTAGACCAAGCCAGCGGACGGCAAGGGTCTGCGGCGGACCGAACGGCCATTAACTGCGGAAAGTTCAGGGAAGAACTTGATGGCCAGCCCGGTGGTCGGTGGATGCCGGCCACCGGGTTTTTTTTGGCGTAAGGAGAGGCCGAATTAGCGCTCCAGGTACTGCAGTTTATCCGCCACGCCCTTCCAGTCGTCGGCGTCAGTCGGGGCATCCTTCATTTCGTTGATCACTGGCCATTCTTTGGACAGTTCAATGTTGAGCGCCAGGAACTGCTGCTCCTCGTCGGTCAAATCGTCCTCTGACTTGATTGCCTCAGCCGGACATTCTGGTTCGCAGAGGGTGCAATCAATACATTCGTCAGGATCGATCACCAGCATGTTGGGGCCTTCGTGGAAGCAATCCACTGGGCAAACCTCGACGCAGTCGGTGTACTTGCATTTGATACAGCTATCGGTCACTACAAAAGTCATGGTGCGTCACGGATTGTTGGAGACGACGGCATTATAGCCACAGGAACGGATGGTCCCAACATGCTGTGCCGTATGGAACCCAAAACATTCATTTAACCTGGCAGCGGCAGTTGAATGGCGCGCAGGGTGGCCGGGGCGCAGAGCAAGGCACCAGGCGGAGGGACAAGCTTCGCTATTCCGCCGAGTTGCCACCCCGCTTTGCGCACCAGGGGACGTGCTGCGCGCTGGTCAACTGCCGTTTCCAGATTTAAGCAGGGCACACAGCTCGTATAACAAGGCCTGCGCCTGACGGGGCGATAACTGATCTGCGTCGACTGCGGCGAGTGCCAGCAGGACAGGGTGTGGTGGGGGGGCTGGTCGCGGCAGTTGCGGCGCGTGCACTTGGACTTCGTTGACATAGCGGGTGTTGAGATGGTGCAGACGCTGGCGCGCCTGTTCGATCACGCTGCGCGGGACTCCCGCCAGGAGGGCGACCGCAAGGCCGAAACTTTGATTCGCGGGACCTTCGCGCACGGCGTGCATGAACACCACTTGCTCGCCGTGTTCAATTGCATCCATACGCACGTTGGCGACTATCGGGAGCGCGGCCGCGAGTGCAGTCAACTCAAAATAATGCGTCGCGAAGAGGGTAAACGACTGGTTCTGTAGCGCGAGATGTTCGGCCGCTGCCCATGCCAGCGACATGCCGTCGAAAGTGCTGGTGCCGCGCCCAATCTCATCGATCAAGACCAGACTGTGCGCATTGGCATGGTGGAGGATATTTGCGGTCTCCGTCATTTCGACCATGAAGGTGCTCTGGCCACGCGCGAGATTATCGCTCGCGCCAATTCGCGAATAGATCGCCTCCAGCGGCCCGAACTCGGCTTTAGTGGCCGGCACAAAACTTCCGCAGTGGGCGAGGATCGCAATCAACGCCGTCTGCCGCATGTAAGTGGACTTGCCGCCCATGTTGGGGCCGGTAATCAGCAGCAGACGGCGCTGATCTTCCAACCGCAAATCATTGGGCACAAAGGCGCCGGAGCCGAAGCGCTCGACCAGCGGATGACGACCTTGGTGGATTTCGAGCCGCCGCTCAGACGTAAAGCTGGGCGGTGAAAAATTCAAGGCGTCGGCGCGCTCAGCGAAACAGGTCAGTACATCCAGCTCGGCGAGTGTAGCGGCCGTGCGTTGCAAATCCTGGATGGAAGCGGCAAGGGTCGTGAGGAGTCCTTCGTACAATTCCCGTTCGCGGGCCAGCGCACGTTCGTGCGCGCTTAGAATTTTAGTTTCGAAGCTCTTGAGCTCCGGTGTGATGTAGCGCTCTACGCCCTTGAGGGTCTGGCGCCGGTGATAATCGACGGGAACTTCGTCACCGCGGGCACGGCTGAGTTCGATGTAATAGCCGTGAATTCGATTGAAGCCGACTTTGAGGGCCGCGATGCCGGTCCGTGCGCGTTCGCGACGTTCCAATTCGAGTAAGTATTGGTCAGCATCGGTGGCGAGCGTGCGCAATTCGTCCAGGCTCGGATCGTAACCGCGTGCAAACACTCCGCCCTCGCGTAGCAGCAAGGGTGGCGTCTCGACCAACGCGTGCGCCAGGAGATCGCTAAGCGCCGTGTGATCGCGGAGCTCGCTGCGCAGTGCTTGCACTAATGGGCTGTCGAGTGCGTGCAGCAGATCACGCAACACCGGCAGCATCTGCAACGAACGACGCAGTTGGCCAAGTTCGCGTGGGCGCGCAGTGCGCAGCGCGATGCGGGTGGCGATGCGCTCGACGTCGCCGCTCTGACGCAAGGTGTCGCGGACAGTCAGTGAGTGTGCAGAGGCGAGCAAAGTGGAAACCGCCTGTAGCCGGCGCGTTAAAATTCCCTGGTCGCGCAACGGGGCAGGTAACCAGCGGCGCAACAGTCGACTGCCCATCGTGGTGACTGTGCTATCCATGAGGGCGGCCAGGGTATGCCGCTGATCGCCATCGTGACTATCGAGAACTTCAAGATGACGCCGAGTCGCCGGATCCATTTGGATGCAATCACTGCGCCGCTCAAGCTGCAGCGGCAGTAGATGCGGGAGATCGCCGCAGTGCATTTCTTCGCTATAGGTCAGCACACAGCCTGCGGCACCCAGCGCTAAACTGTCAGGGTCGATGCCGAAGCCATCGAGAGTGGTCACGCCGTAACGCAGACAGAGACGGCGGTGCGCCTGCTCAGGTTCGAAATGCCAGGCTGGTCGCACCCGTTGGATAGCTGCAAAATCGCTGGCAATGGGGGTCGCGGTTCGTTCCTGCACTAACAGTTCGGCTGGCCGCAGGCGCGCGAGTTCGGCTTCCAGTGCGGTCGTGGAGCTGACTTCCATCGCCCTAAAGCGACCGCTGGCGAGATCAAGCCAGGCGAGGCCGTGGTGCTCGCCCCTGCTGTGCACCGCGACCAATAAATTCTCGACCCGCTCGCTCAACAACGATTCTTCGACCACAGTGCCCGGGGTGAGAATGCGCGTAACCTTGCGCGCCACTGGGCCGCGCGAGGTCGCAGGATCGCCGACCTGCTCACAGATCACCACCGACTCGCCTAGTTTCAATAAGCGCGCGAGATAATTTTCCGCTGCGTGCGCGGGCACGCCAGCCATCGGGATGCGCTCGCCAGCCACTTCGCCGCGGCTGGTCAACACGATATCGAGTAACTGGGCAGCGCGTTTCGCGTCATCGAAAAACAGTTCGTAAAAATCGCCCATGCGGTAGAACAGGAGTAAGTCGGGATGATCGGCTTTGATGCGCAAATACTGCTGCATCACCGGCGTGTGGGTGGCGGTCATCGTGCGTGCGGCGGGTAGGCGGATAAGGACTGCGAACTCAGGGCGCGGTGGACTCAGATCGGGTGTCCAACAACTGCTCGACCGCCTGCCGTAGGTGCATGCCGTGGACGGCCAGGGGATCATTTCCCTGCGCATAGGTCGCCAGCTCGGCAAAGGTCTCGGCTGCTTGGCGCAACTGAATCACGCCCATGTTGTGCCACGCGCGGACATGCTTTGCATCGCGCACCACGACTTCGCGGTAGGCGCGCACGGCAAGCGCATAGCGGTTGGTCCGCGCGTAAATATTACCCAACTTGAACCATGGCTCGACCGCCTGCGGGGAGGCCTTCGTTAGCGCAATGAAGGGCTGTTCGCTGGCGGCCCAATCTCCTTTGGCATACGCCGCCTCCGCCTGCTGTTCGAGTCCTTGAAGGTCGACCTTAGGTTCTCCTCCGGTGGCAG
Source organism: Pseudomonadota bacterium (assembly GCA_031417495.1). Lineage (GTDB taxonomy): Bacteria > Pseudomonadota > Gammaproteobacteria > CAIKBL01. The sequence goes on from JANOVQ010000634.1 coordinate 8,610, forward strand.
CTGCATCAGGCGTGCGCTGAAACTCGGCGCAACCGGGCAGGAGTAGGCTGGCGCAGAGCAGCAGGCGCAGTGCGCGCGGGGTGGGGCGCGGACGAACAACTTCGGCGTGCGACAGTAGCCTAGACATGATATCCGACCGAAATGCGCGTCATTAAGAGGGTTGGGCAGGCCAGCGCGGGCTGGCCGAGCGCATTATGAAATTTCACCATGACCCCAGCAAGGACTAGCGGCGGGGCTAAATGCGCGTGCTTTTATGCGCGACAATGCGCCGGGGCAGAGGTTGAAAAGTCGCGCCCGAAGCCCCATCTTCCCCTCCGTTCAAATTATTGACCAACGAGTAACGAGAAATTTCATGACCACAACCACTAACACTGATTCCGGGGCTAATTCATCAGCCGAAACCCTCGGCTTTCAATCCGAGGTCACCCAACTCCTGGATCTCGTCATTAATTCGCTCTACAGCAATCGTGAGATTTTTCTCCGCGAGTTGATCTCGAATGCATCGGACGCGATTGAGAAACTGCGCTTCAATGCGTTATCGAACCACGATTTGTACGGTGGGGATTCCGAGCTTGCGATTGAGATTGAATTCGACGACAAGGCGAAAACCATCACCGTTCGCGACAACGGGATAGGGATGTCGCGCGAAGAGGTGATTAATAACCTCGGCACCATCGCGAAATCCGGGACCAAGGAATTTTTTGGCAGTCTAAGCGGTGATGCCCGCTCGGATTCGCAGTTGATCGGACAATTCGGCGTGGGCTTCTATGCGGCGTTTATTGTGGCCGATCAGGTGACCGTGACCGCTCGCCGCGCCGATTCGCCCGAGTCAGCCGGCGTACGCTGGAGTTCGGATGGCAAGGGCGAATTCACGGTTGAGGACATTGCGCGAAAGACCCGTGGCACTGAGATCCTGCTGCATCTCAAGGAAGATGCCAGCGAATATGCGGATGCTTGGCGCTTACGCGGCTTAATCAAGAAATACTCCGATCACATCTCGACGCCGATCCGTATGCCGGAAACGGATAAAGATAAAACCGGCTCGGAAACGGTGAATACAGCGACCGCGTTGTGGCTACGCAGTAAGCAGGAAATCACTGATGACGACCATAAGGCCTTCTACAAGCACGTCTCACACGACTTCGAAGATCCGCTCGCCTGGATCCACACAAAATCAGAAGGCAAGCTGGAATATACGACTCTGTTCTATATCCCGAGTCGCGCGCCCTTCGATTTGTTCGATCGAGATGCGAAGCACGGCGTAAAACTCTACGTGCAGCGCGTCTTTATCATGGACGATGCGGATCAGACTTTACCGCGCTATCTGCGGTTCGTGCGCGGCGTGGTTGATACCAAGGATTTGCCGCTCAATGTGTCGCGCGAAATTCTGCAGCGGAATAAGACGATCGACACGATCAAGGCGGCCTCGGTCAAGAAAATCTTAGGCCTCATCGAAGGCCTGAGTGCCGATGACTACGGCAAATTCTGGCAGTTGTTTGGGCGCGTCATCAAAGAAGGGGTAATCGAGGATCACACGAATCAGGAAAGGCTCGCCAAGCTTTTGCGCTTTGCGAGTACGCAGGATGATGTCGAGACTCCAAAAGTCTCCTTGGAAGATTATGTCGGGCGGATGAAAGAAGGGCAGAAGGCTATTTATTTTCTGACTGCCGAGAGCTTCGCGACCGCCAAGGCCAGCCCGCATCTGGAAGTTTTTCGCGCGCGTGGCATCGAAGTCTTGTTGCTCACCGATCCAGTCGATGAATGGGTGACCACGCATCTCACGGCCTTCGACGGCAAAAATCTCAAATCGGTGTTGCACGGCAAGCTTGAATTACCTGGCGAAGAACCGGTCGATGATAAAGCCGAAGAGAAAATTCAGCCGGCGCTCGTGGAGCGCATCAAGAAAGTCCTGGACGGCAAGGTCAAGGACGTCCGCGCCTCGCAGCGCCTCACTAATTCCCCAGCCTGTTTGGTCGCCGACGAGTTCGATATGGGCGTGAATCTGCAGCGCATTCTCAAAGCTGCCGGACAAGACGTGTCTGCTGCCCAGCGTATTCTGGAAATCAATGTGCAGCATCCGTTGTTGGTACGCCTCGAGGCG
>JANOVQ010000635.1:0-16815 GCA_031417495.1 Pseudomonadota bacterium
ACCCTTGTCGGACGAGTACGACGCCGGATCCATGATCACCTCGTTCACATCGGCGTAACGGCTGAACACCCAGAAGCCTTCACCATCTGGCGTGATGGCCGTGGGCGGATGCCAATACAGCGGCTCGTGCGCGCGCAGCCAGGTGAAAAATTCATGCGGGAAGCCGTGCGCGAAACTCCGGCTATCGGAGAGATCGAGCAGCGGAGCATTCATGATAGTGTCCTTTTAAAAGCGCGGAGTGAAGGCAAGTCGCGGTGCCAGCGTCGCCAAACATTAGAGCATCCCACCGAAGTGGATTCCAGCAAATGGGAAGCTGTATATACTCGTGCAGTCTCCTTGAGACTTCGTTCAAACGTGCATGCAGCGGAGAAACTGACCATGTCCAGCACAGGTACCGCAAGCCCCGGCTCTTCCGTTCCGAGTGAAACGTTCGACGCCATCATCATCGGCGCGGGGATCTCCGGGTTGTATCAACTCCATCGGCTGCGTGAACTTGGACTTACCGGCTGCGCGTACGAGGCCGGCACCGGTGTCGGTGGCACGTGGTATTGGAATCGCTATCCCGGCGCGCGCTTTGATTCAGAGAGTTACACCTATGGCTACTCGTTCTCGAAGCCTTTGCTTGCAGAGTGGGAGTGGAGCGAGCATTTCTCCGCGCAGCCGGAGACCTTGCGCTATTTGGAGTTCGTCACGGATAAATTCGATCTGCGGCGGGATATCCGTTTCAATTCCCGCATCCGCTCTGCGATCTACCAGCGTGACGGGAATTTCTGGGAGATCACTACCGAGGCCGGCGAATGCGCCCGCGCAAAATACCTGATCACGGCGGTGGGCGTGCTTTCTGCGCCGTACACGCCCGATATTCCTGGGATCAGCGACTTCAAGGGCGAATGCTGGCATACCGCGAACTGGCCGCATCGTCCGGTTGATCTCAGTGACAAGCGCGTGGGTGTGATTGGCTCGGGCGCGACCGCCGTTCAATTAATTACTGAACTTGCCAAGAAGGTCGGCCACCTCACCGTTTTTCAGCGCACCGCAAACTACTGCGTGCCGCTTAACAATCAAGCGATAAAGCCGGGAGAACAAGGGGAACTCAAAGCGCGCTACAGCGAAATGTTTGAGCGCTGCCGCGAGACTTTCGGCGCGTTCATCCACGATTTCGATCCCCGCTCTGTTTTCGATGTCACGCCTGAGGAACGCGAGGCGATCTACGAGCGACTGTGGCAGTCCCCGGGTTTCGGCTTCTGGCTCGGCAATTTTCACGACATCATGACGGACGAAAAAGCCAACGCGACGATCGCTGAGTTCGTGCGCAGGAAAATCCGCGAGCGGGTTAACGATCCGGAAATTGCCGAACGACTCACGCCCCGCGATCATTGCTTTGGGACCAAGCGCGTGCCGCTCGAGAGCGGTTACTACGAAGCCTACAATCGACCCAATGTTCAGCTGATCGATCTCCACCAGACGCCCATCGAATGCCTTACCCCGCAGGGCATCAAAACTTCCGCGGCTGAATTCAACTTTGATGTGATTATTTTCGCGACGGGCTTTGATGCCGTGACCGGTGCGCTTACCCGCATGGAGATTCGTGGCGAGGAGGGCCAGAGTTTAGCGGACAAATGGCGGGATGGGCCGCGCACGTATCTCGGGCTGCAGATCGCCGGGTTTCCGAATCTGTTTACGGTAGTTGGCGCGCACAACGCGGCCAATTTCTGCAATGTGCCGCGTTGCATCGAACAGAACGTGGAATGGGTCACCGAATGCATTCGGTATCTGCGCGAGAACGACATCAAGCGGATTCACGCGACTGAGGAGGCCGAGGATAACTGGCGCCAGCACTGCGAAGAGGTGGTCTCCCACACGCTGTTTTCCACTGCGAATTCCTGGTTCATGGGCGCGAACATCCCGGGCAAGAAGCGCACATTTCTCGCCTATGGCGGCGGCTTACCGCGCTATCGCGCAAAGTGTGATGAGGTGGCCGCGCAGGGTTATGCCGGTTTTGTCCTCGAACGATCATCAACGCAGAAGGACCACGCATGAAGGCCATCGGTTTCATTGGCACCGGGACTATCGGCAGCCCGATGGCTGAACGTCTGCTCGATGGCGGACACGCGTTGCGGGTTTACGATCTAAACCGCGAGGCGACCCGCGCGCACGAGGCCAAGGGCGCACAGCGCGCAGCTTCAGTGCAAGATATCGCCGAGACCTGCGCAATTATTTTCCTGTCGCTGCCAGGCCCTAAGCAAATTAAAGAAGTGGTGCTTAGCGACCGCGGGTTGCTCGCACATGCGCTACCTGGGTCCACAATTATCGATTTATCGACCAACGCGATCGCGCTCAATCGGGAGCTTGCGGAGGCCGCAAAAGCCAAGGGGATTCAGTATCTGGACGCGCCGGTGTCCGGCGGCAGAGTGGGCGCGATCGCCGGCAAACTCGCGATCATGGTGGGCGGTGAGCAAGCCGCGTTTGCGGCCATCCGGCATCTGCTGGAATGTTTCGGCGAGAATATTTTCTACCTGGGCCCGGCCGGTGCCGGCACACTCACCAAACTCATCAATAATCAGATCTTCCTGTCCGCAAGTGTGCTGATTCAGGAAGGTTTCGTCATGGGGCTGAAAGCCGGCATGGACCCGAGTGCGGTGCTCGAAGTGCTCAAAGTGAGTTCTGCGGGATCCCTGCTGGCGCGTGCCTCGCTCGTGCTTTCGCGAAAATTTGAGCAGGACGTGTTCGCACTTTCAATTGCGGCCAAAGATATCGAACTGGCGCTGGCGTCGGCGCAAGCCGTCGGTGCGGAGATGCCGATGACTGCAGCGGCATCGGATGTGTATCAGCGCGCGCTTGCTGCAGGTCTCGGGACACAAGATTTTTTTGCGACGGTCAAGGTGCTGGAAGCCGCCGCTGGTGTCACTCTCCCAGCGCTGCAAAAGCCCCCGGCGGAGCGCGGTTGAATAGCGCTGCTGCCGTATTCTGGGGACAGTTTACTGATTACGAGTTTGAGCCCCCAGTGAAGACAAATTAATGAGTAAACTGTCCCTGGATTTTCCAGGTGAAGGCGGAAGCCATGCCATTCAAGCGAGATTTTCTACTCTCCTATAAGTTCAAAGAATCGCGCCAAACCTACACCGCGCGCGAGGTGATTCTCTATGCGCTGGGTCTTGGTCTCGGCTCACGACCTACTGATGCTGCTCATCTGCAATACACCTATGAAAAGGGGCTGAAGGCGCTGCCGATGATGGCCGTGGTGCTCGCGCATCCAGGGTTTTGGGCGAGCAACCCAGAGTTAGGTATCGATTGGGCGAAGATGCTGCATGGCGAACACGGCTTAAGTCTGTTTCGACCAATTCCCGTGCAGGGCGAGGTCATTGGCCGCTCGCGCATTACTGAGGTGACTGATCGCGGTGAAGGCAAGGGTGCACAGCTGTATTACGAGCGCGATGTGCTGGATGCAGTGAGCGGCGAGCTCATCGCCACCATTCGCCAGACCTTGATGTGTCGCGGCAACGGCGGCTTTGGTGGTCAAGCGGCCACGCCTTCGACTCCACATCAGATTCCCGCGCGCGCGCCGGACCATGTCTCGATTGTCGAGACCTTGCCGCAAATAGCGCTCATCTACCGCTTGTCGGGTGATCTCAATCCGCTGCATGTCGATCCGGCAGTCGCGAAGAAAGGGGGCTTCGAGCAACCGATTCTCCACGGGCTTGCGACCTTCGGCATCGGCGGGCGCGCGATCCTCGAGAGCGTGTGTGATGCCGATCCAGCGCGCCTGAAGTCTTTCGATGTGCGCTTTACGGCGCCCGTCATCCCGGGCGATACGCTGCGCACCGAGCTGTGGGTCGATGGCGCGACGGTGTCGATCCGGACCCGTGCCGTCGAACGCGACAAGATCGTCATGGATAACGGCCGGGCGGTAATCGGGCCGGGCAGTTAATGCCCGCGATAACGCAGCCAATTCGTATTCCAGGGACAGTTTATTGATTATGAGGTTGCTCTCCTGGCGTGGGAAAATTAATGAGTAAACTGTCCCCGGATTCCCCAATTCGCACGCGTGACGTCGCCCGTTGGGACGATGAGGCCGACATTGTCATCATCGGTTACGGCATTGCCGGTGCCTGCGCTGCGTTGGAAGCGCGCCGGGCAGGGGCGCAGGTATTAGTCATCGAACGCGCCAGCGGCGGTGGTGGCGCGAGCGCCATTTCTTGCGGAATTTTTTATCTCGGCGGCGGCACGCCCGTGCAAACCGCTTGTGGTTTTCAGGACACGCCCGACAACCTGTACCGCTATCTTGAGGCTAGCATCCAACCCGCCAATCCGGATTCCTTACGCGTCTTCTGCGACGGCAGCGTCGCTCATTTCAACTGGCTGGAGGCGCAGGGGATCCCCTTCGAGCGCACCGCTTACGAGGGCAAGGCGATGTTCCTCATGAGCACCGAATGCCTGATGAGCACCGGCAATGAAGCGGTCTGGCCGTTTCGCGATAGCGCAACGCCAGTCATGCGGGGACATGCAGTAGCGGCGGAGGGCGACAGTGCGGGGGGCGCGGCGATGAGCGCGCTCTTCGCGCAATGTGCACAGGCGGGGGTTCGCGTGCTGTATGACGGTCGCGTCACTGATCTCATTACCGACGATGCCGGAAGCGTCGCCGGCGCGCGCCTGCGGCAGGCTGGCAGCACGCTCCATGTTCGTGCCAAGGGTGCGGTCATCATTGCGGCGGGTGGCTTCAGCTTCAATCGGCCAATGGTAGAAGCGCACCTGCCGACGCTCTCCGAAACCGCCGAACCCTTTGGGATCCCCTATAACGACGGCGCGGGGATTCTGCTCGGCCAGTCCGTAGGTGGCGCAGTCGAAAACATGGATGGCGTGGTGGGGACGGCCTCGTTTTATCCCCCGGCGGATCTCATCAAGGGCATTCTGGTGAATTCGTGTGGTGAGCGCTTCGTCGCAGAGGACAGCTACCACGGACGCACCGCGTCGCACATCATGCTGCAACCGGATCAAGTCGCCTATCTGATCGTCGATTCAGAGATTTTCGCCTACCCCGAACTCGAATTCCCGCATCACACCCTCGTCGATGGCTGGGACAGCGTGCCCGAGATGGAAGCGGGATTGAGTTTGCCAACGGGATCCTTGCAACGCACACTTGCTGAGTACAATCTCGATGCCAGGTCAGGCGACGATCTGAAATTTCACAAACACGGCGATTGGCTGAAGCCGCTCGACCGCCCGCCTTACGCCGCTTTCGATGTGTCATGCAGCCGCTCGACTTATCTCTATCTCACGCTCGGCGGTTTGCGCACGAACCGGTATGGTGAGGTGCTCGGTATTTCAGGTCTGCCACTCGGCGGTCTTTATGCGGTGGGGGGATCGGCCGCGCATCTGCCACGTAGCGGCCTGAGTTACGCCAGCGGGTTAAGCCTCGCGACCGGTTCGTTCTTCGGCAGACAAGCAGGGCAACACGCGGCAATGCAATTTTCGAAAACTCGCGCAGGCCGTTCCGTGAACGCATAAGGAGTCGCCAAGTGTACGCACGCCAGCAGGCTATTGATCGCCCACAGGATCCTTGTTTCATCATGGCGAGGACCGGTGCGACCGTGACCTACGGCGAATTTGAAGCGCACGCCAATCAGCTGGCGCATTTTTTCCGTGAGCATGGTTTGCGCGCCCGCGCTCATTACGCGATTTTCATGGAGAACAATGCACATTATCTCGTGGTGTGCGCCGCAGGTGAGCGAGCGGGTCTTTATTACACCTGCATCAATTCCTATCTGACGGCTGACGAGTTGGCGTTCATCGTGAACGACAGTCAGTCGGAAATTGTGGTGACCTCACGCAATAAACGCGACATCGCGCTGCAGGCGATGCGGCAATGCCCGAACGTGCGGCTGCATCTGATCGTGGATGGCACGGGTGATGATGGTCCGTTTAGCGATTTCGACCGCGCCGTATCTTCTTATCCGATAACGCCCATCGCAGACGAATGCCTGGGTAGGCCTATGCTGTACTCCTCTGGCACGACCGGACGTCCGAAGGGAATTCTCAAACCGCTCGCCGATCTCCCTCCCGCAGAGATGTCGCCCTACATGCAATTTCTGAGCGACATCTGGCAGTACCGCGAGGGCATGGTGTATCTGTCGCCCGCACCGCTCTATCACTCCGCGCCGCAGACGGCGGTCAACCTGGCGCTTCGCAAGGGGCGGGTCAGTATCATCATGGAGCGCTTCGACGCAGAGGAATATCTGCGACTTATCGCGCGGCATCAAGTCACGCACAGTCAGCTGGTGTCGACGATGTTCAGTCGGCTGCTGAAGCTTCCGCAGGCCGTACGCGGCAGCTGCGATGTGACCTCGCTCGAAGCCATCGTGCATGCCGCCGCGCCGTGTCCGGAGCAGGTCAAATACGCCATGATCAATTGGTGGGGGCCGATCATTCACGAATACTATGGCGCCACCGAGGGAATCGGTTTCACCGCGTGTGACACCGCCGAATGGCTCGCACACCCCGGAACGGTCGGGCGCGTCAGGCTCGGTGAACTGCACATTCTCGACGACGACCTGCAGCCCTGCCTAAACGGCACCCCTGGTACGATCTGGTTCAAGACCGCGACGCCCTTTGAGTACTTCAACGATCCGGAAAAAACTACGGAAGCTCGCTCCGCAGACGGCACGATGAGTACGGTGTTCGATGTTGGCTACGCCGATGCCGAGGGCTTTCTCTATCTGACCGACCGGAAAACCTACATGATTATTTCCGGCGGCGTGAATATCTATCCGCAGGAATGCGAGAATCTGCTGATCACGCACCCCAAGGTCACCGACGCCGCCGTTTTCGGGGTGCCGAATTCAGATCTGGGAGAGGAAGTCAAAGCGGTCGTTCAGCTCGAACCACACATCACCGCGGACGCTGCAATGGCGAGTGAACTGATTGAATTCTGTCGCCAACATCTCGCGTCGATGAAGTGTCCACGCTCGATAGATTTCGAGGCCGAACTGCCGAGCCTGCCGACCGGGAAATTGTATAAACGCCTATTGCGCGATCGCTATTGGGCAGATAAGAAAAGTCGCATAGTGTGAGAAGCTGGTGCCGCCAATGACAATAAATCTGCTAACCGAACGTCCGACCAATGTGCCGGCCGCGCGCGTGATCGATTTCGATTTATACAACCCGCCTGGTGTGGCCGCGGGGTTTCATGATGCGTGGCTGAAATTGCACGCGCCGGGCGTGCCGGATCTGGTGTGGACGCCGCATAACGGCGGGCATTGGTTGGCGACCCGCGGGGCAATGATTGCGGAGATTTTCGCTGACTACGAACGTTTTTCCTGTCGCGTGATGTTGGTGCCCAAGTCAGTTGGCGAACAGCACCAGATGCTGCCGGTGGTGCTCGATCCGCCCGCCCACCGTCCGTACCGACTGTTGCTTAATACGAGCCTGGCGCCGAGAACTGTGAGCGCGATGGAGGGCACGATCCGCCGGCTCGCCGGTGCGCTAATCGAAGCGGTACGCGCCACTGGGCAGTGCAACTTTACGCGCGCGTATGCCGAGCTCCTGCCGGTACAGATTTTCATGAGCATGGTAAATCTGCCGCCAGCAGACGTCGCCAAAATCAAAGACTGGACTGACCAGATCGTCCATCCCGATGGCAGCATGAGTTATCACGACGCCAAGCAGCATCTATACGATTACCTCGAGCCATTCATCGACGCGCGTTATGGCGGGGATGGCGACGACATGCTAAGCCGTATTATCAATGGCAAGGTCGCTGGTCGCCCACTCACGAAACCGGAAATGTTGAGCCTGTGCATGCAGATGCTGCTCGGCGGACTCGACACCGTGGTCAATTTTCTGGGCTTTGTGTTGTTGTTCCTGGCGCGCAATCCGGATCATCGTCGCGAATTGATCGCCGATCCTGCGTTAATTCCGAACGCGGTCGAAGAGTTGCTGCGTCGTTTCCCGGTGGTCAGTCTGGCACGGGAAGTTAAAAACGATATTGAGTACGACGGTGTGCAGTTGCGCAAAGGCGATATGGTGGCGATCCCCACGCCCCTGGTCGGCACCGACGAACGGCTGAATCCCGATGCGCTCACGGTGAATTTTCGCCGCGAGTCTACGACCCACGCGACGTTCGGCAATGGACCACATCTGTGTCCTGGCGCGCGCCTGGCGCGCACCGAGATCCGCATCACCATCGAGGAATGGCTGGCACGCATTCCGGAATTCACAGTAGCACCAGCGGCGGAAATCCGCTTTCGGGGCGGTCTCGTCGGCGTGGTCGATGGACTGCCGTTGGTGTGGGATGTCGCGACGACCCGCGCCTAGGGGAGCCGCTTCATTATTCACCTCCAATGCGCGCGAATCTGTTCGCGGTATTCCGGGGACAGTTTACTGATTATGGTATTCCGGGGACAGTTTACTGATTATGAGTTTGAGCGCTTAGCGTAGAAAAATTAACGAGTAAACGGTCCCCGAATTTCCGAATTTCTCTAAATACTTGCCGCCGATGGCCGACAACAAGATTCGGTCACCAACGGACGGAGAGTAGGCATGGAGTCACTCAGCAGCCTGGCGTTCGCGGGTTTCAGCGCCCAGGCACTCCTGCCGGTTCGCGCTGACGCCGCCGCCAACGAGCCTGGCGGCAGTGGCCTTGAGCGCGCCGAAGCCGGGCGTCGTGCCTACCGTGGCCCGCGCGCAGATCACGAGTGCGCTGCGCGCTCCGCTGCCGATGAACGCGCTCCACCACCAGCCTCTGCGTCCCAACCGCAGCGCGCGGCTGCCCTGAGCTATGGCCGGTCCGAACGCACGACTTTGTTCATCACCACGCAGGAAGGCGATACGGTCCAGCTCAAAATCAAGTCGCGTGAAAGCGGTGCGCTGGAGACGGCCGAGCTCGAGGCGGGTGACCAGTTACTTTCCGAACTCACTCTGAAGACGGAAAATTCGACGAAGATTTTCTTCGTCGTGAATGGCAATTTAAGTGCTGACGAACTCACGGCGATTCAAAGTGTGATTGAGCAGGCCAGTGCGCTCGCGCAGGATTTTTTTGATGGGGATCTGCCGAGTGCCTTTGCAGCCGCCCAGGCACTTAACGTGGACGCCACGCAGCTCGCGACTGTTGGCCTGCGGATGAGTTTTCGTGAGCAGCTCACCTATTCGCAGTTTGGATCCGCGCGTCCGCTCGCGGCTGCTTCTGCGCCAGCCGTGCCGGCGAGCAATGCGCCAAGTGAATCCGCAGCGACGTCGGCCGCCTTGCCGGCGGGGGAAGAACCCGTCATCCCGGTCGCGACTGGCCTTGCCGCATCGGTGCCATCTGCAGCTAACGCTCAAAGCGGTGACTCACCGTTGCGTACGATCGGCGCGCTCGAAATTGTGCGGGGTTTCTTAAGCCAATTAATGGAGAAACTTGCCACGCCAGCGCCGTCTACGAACGGGACCGCGGCACCGTCGATGGATCTCTCACTGAAGCTGAAAATTTTCCAATCGATGGTGACCACAGTCGCGAGCAAAACACCTGCGAGCAATGACGAAAGCGCGACCTTACCTGCGCTCGTGCCGGAAACGCTCGAGGCACTCGCCGCGCAACAAGCGCCGGTGCTGCACGCAGTCGCCTAGCGTCGCTCACACCAGCGCCGCCTCCGGTACCAATTCGATCTGGCGCCAAGCGCCGCTGCGAAAGCGCCAGTAGAAGACGAGCGCGAGCAGGCCGAGATAGATCAACAACCAGGCGACCGCGCTGCGTTCAGCACCACCGAAATAGTGCACGGTGATCCAACTGCCGGGCAGGAACACTCCCCACGCAAGGAGGCCGCGCGTCCACATCGTAAAGGTGGTATCGCCCGCCGCGCGCAGGGCTTCGCTGACGGTGATGCCAGCGGCATCGAAGAGCTGCCACAGCGCAGAAAAAACCAGCATCTGAGTCCCCACTGCCAGAAAAGCCCCGGCGAATTCACCGCTGGGCGCAAACGATTCAAGTAACAGTTCAGGGATGAGCACATAAGCCACACCCACCAAACCCATCCAGGTCGCCGTCACCAGGAAGGTGAGCTTGAGGATGCCGGGCACCGCCTCTTTGGCATTCGCGCCGATCGCCTGTCCGATCAGAATCGCGCCCGCCGAGCCCAGTCCGAACGCCGGCATGAACGAGAACGAATTTAGTTGTATCACGGCCATCATCGCCGCCAAGCTGACGGTACCCAGGCCCGCGACCACGATATTGATGAAGGCAATGAAGGCGAAGAACTCGAACGACCAATTGAGTCCCGCCGGGATGCCGAAGCGCAACAGGCGAAATAACTCAGCCCAATTGAGATGGAGCCGTCCAAATTGCCGACCCCGCCGCCAGAACACTGCTAGAAATCCGGCAAAGGCGAGGGTGGTCGCAAGCACGCTTGCCCAGGCGGCGCCTGCCACGCCGAGCGCTGGCAGGCCTGCGTGCCCATCGATGAGCAACCAATTGAAGATCACATTCAGCACCATCGCCGACAGATTGATCTGCATCGGCAGGGCCGTATTGCCGGTGCCCCCGTAGTAATTGCCGAGGGCTTCGATGCCGACCGCAGCGCCGGTCGAGAGCAACCGAATCGACAAATAGCTGTGCATGTGCGCTTCGACTTCAGGCGAATAGCTAAAACTCGCGAGTAGCCAGGGCAGGGCGGGTAGGCAGGCCAGCATTACGAGTTGTGCGCCCAGCGCCAAGGCCAGGCCATACCATCCAAAGCGGCGCGCGCCGGCTTGATCGCCTTTGCCAGTGAGCTGCGAACTGAAACTCGCGATCACAAACGCAATGCCCATCGGAAAGATGAAGCCTGCATAAGCATTCAAGCCACCGGTAGTGGTAGCGGCGAGTGCGCTGGCGCCGAGATGCGCGACCATCAGCGCATCGGCCAAGCCCACCACGACCTGGGTTGAGCGGGACACAATGACCGGCCAGGCGAGACGTAACAGCGTATTAAGGGAAGTGGAATGGGCGGGCACAGCGAGCCTTCGAATGTGGGCTGGAAAGGACAGGCAGGGTGCCGCGTGACTATTCACTAAGGCACCATAAGTCACCGGCGCAGCCTGGCCGGTGTGGCGTGCTTTCTGTCAGGCGCTCACTCCTCGAGCAGGCTGCGCAACATCCAGGCGGTTTTTTCGTGAACTTCGAGGCGCTGCGTCAATAAGTCGGCCGTCGGTTGATCGTTAGCCGCATTGACGAGGGGGAAAAGTCCGCGCGCGGTGCGCGCGGTCGCTTCCTGGGCAGCGACCAGATTGCGCACCATTTCCAGCGCTTTTGGCACCCCTTCCACTTCCTTGATGGAGGCCAGTTTGACAAACTCCTTGTAGGTGCCTGGCGCGGGATACCCTAAAGCGCGAATCCGTTCGGCGATCAGGTCCAGTGCGTTCCATTGTTCCGTATATTGCCCCATGAACATCAAGTGCAAGGTGTTGAACATCGGCCCTGTCACATTCCAGTGATAGTTGTGCGTCATCAGATACAACGTGTAGCTGTCGGCGAGCAGGCCCGCGAGGCCTTTGGTGATCTTCAGTCGATCATTTTCCGACAAGCCGATATCGATCTTCGCTTTTGTGCCGGCCTTGTTTGCCATCGTCAGATTCCTCCGGAAAGTAAGTTTCGCGCGCCGTTTTGCGCCTGGGGCCTAGTCTAAACGAATTTGGAATTTCGCTTGTCATGGCGGGCGTGAATGCAGGAATGAGGAGGGGGGTTACTCTGGCGAAGAACTCCGCGGTGGGAGTCAGGGCTTGCGAGCTGGCAACACTTACGCGAAGCTTGCCGACTGCGCGCGCTGTCCGCGAGGCGTCAAAACGCTTACGGAAAATTCTCGGGAAGACCAGGTTACCGATCGAACACTATGAACATGAGCTTTGCGACCAATCTTATTGCCCTCCTGATCACCATCAGCGGGTATTTCCTACGAGGCGATGGCGGGATCGTATTCGATGCCGGGATTTTCGCGCTCTCCGGGGCCGTGACCAACTGGCTCGCGATTTACATGTTGTTCGACAAGGTGCCGTATCTGTATGGCTCAGGTGTGATTCCGAGCCGCTTCGAGGAATTCAAGTCCGGGATCAAACACCTCATCGTCCAGGAATTTTTTACGCGTGAGCACATCGAGCGCTTTTTCCAGAAAAACGGCGCGACCTCGCTTGAAAATATCACCGCGAATATTGATTTCGACCGCGTGTTCGACCATCTCACCGAAGCGATCACAGAATCTCCCATGGGCAACATACTGAACATGATGGGCGGGCGCAAGGCGCTGGAACCCTTGAAAGTTCCGATCACTGCCAAGCTCAAGGACGTGATTGCGGAATTGGCGAGTAATCCGGGCGGCGCTGATAATGGCGGCAATTTCACCGACGCGCTGATCGTGCAGGTTGAGCACATCATCGACAGTCGTCTGGCCGAACTCACGCCCATCAAGGTCAAGCAGATCGTCGAAGACATGATCCGCAAGCATCTCGGTTGGTTGGTGGTGTGGGGCGGGGTGTTCGGTGGTGCGATCGGAATCGTGGCGAACCTGCTCAAGCACGCCTGAGCAACGCTGCATTAAGAGTGGCGCGTAGCGTAGGCTCAGGTTTTCGCGCCGATCAAAACCGCCGCCATGGTCGCAATCTGTTGACTTCGATTTCGCCACGCATGACGTGTGCCATTTTGAATCACCACATCGCCTGCCTTCAGGTGCCTGATCTCCCCGTCGTCGAGTTCGAGCCACAGTTCGCCGGCCAGGATGATGTCGTAGTCCACGGTTTGCGTGGTGTGCATCCCGGAACCATCCGGGTCGAACGATTCCGCGAGCCCAGGCAAATACGCGGCATATTCGCGCCCCGCGGCGTCAGGATCGAAATCTCCCCGCAGCATCACGCTGTCCGGCGGAAAGTTTACGATGATTAAGCTCGAGCCATGGGGCGCTGGGAGCAGGTTGGTCACCGTGGCCACGGGGTCGACCCCATCGTGTGGCAGCGTTAGTACTGCTGGTGTCGCCCACACGAGTGAGGTCCGAAAACCTGGGACTGCCACAAAATCATGCGTATTCGGCACCGGCCCATCGGAGACCACCACCGAGCGCCCGTTTTTATTTCCGGTCACTACCCGTCTAACCATAGTTAATTCGCTTTCATTCTTTAGTCGTTCCAGAAAAAGTGGCTCTTAGTGCATCCCGCAGCAGGTGCGGTAGCTGCTTAGGATGTGATCTTAAAGGTAGGTTGCGGTTCGCAAGCTCACCCCAACCTGCTCGCTGAGGACTCGGCGCTGCCAGCGGCGATCAGCACAGTGTTCGATATTTTCGCTCTCCGCTACCTGGCGACCCCGCGAGCGCGCTCATAAACCCAGTGCGGCGCGTGGCCGCGTGAGGGTGTCGATCACCGCATAGGCAAGCTTGCGGGCGCAGGGGATGAGATCTGGAATATAGGTGGCGCCCATCCCGCCTAATCCTTCGGCGATGGGTTTCGGCGATCCTTCTGCTGGCCACGGCCAGCCAAGCCGCGCAGTGGGTACGCCGAGACGGCGCAATGCGGCACCATCCGTTTGTCCCCCCATGAGTGGCGCAAGCGGATGGGGACACCCCTCAACCGTTTCCCAACCACGGCGCGCCGACTGCACGATCCAGTTGTCAGGATCGGTGGTGCCGCCGGGCGCCGAGCCATACATCTCCCAATCCAATACCAGCGCCGGGTGAGTGGCCTGCAGCTGCGCGACGAACACTGCAAACTGCGCCTTGACTGCCGCTGGTGTGGTGCGTGGGTTGATGCGTACATCGAAGAACAACTCGGTCACCGCAGACGGAAAAGATGGCCGCTCGGGTGATCCCGAACGCACACCTGCGATCCAACCGTGTGGCTTAACGGTCCCGGAAGTGTTCCGTTCTGCATAATCGATGAGCCATTGTTCGAGCTCTGGAATGACAATCGCGAGCGGCGTAATGGAACTGCGGAAGCCCGGCGTGTCGCGCGGCACTCCCGCATAGCCGTAAGTGCCGTGCAGCCGAAGCTTGAACCAGCCCATGCCCGGTTCTTCGCTATACACAAAGTTCCAGGGCTTCATGATGAGCGCGAAATCGGCAGCCGCGCCGCGATAGATGAGATGCTGCACGCCGTTCGACATGCCCGCATTGCCGCGCGCGGCGATGTTTACCGGCATCCCCCCGTCGGCGAAGCCAAGCATCAAGTCGCCGCTCAGCGGGATGTTTGCTTCAAGCACTGCAGTCGCGACTTCGATCAAGGTCGCGACCATCGCCTTTGGATTCGACGAACCAAGACCGTAGACCCAATCGCCAACGACTTCGGCACGTGGCGCGAGATCGACAAAGCCGGGCGGACCCACCCAGGGTTGATCGCTCTCGTCACCTTCGAGATGGGTGTCGATAGGCGAGTAAAGCAACAGCGCCGCGCCGCCACCGCTGCCGCGAGCCTCTGCCAGCACATTGCCGGAAAGTTCATTGATTGGCTGGTATTTGGCATTAAACCCGACGTCAGCGAGATGGCCTGCGACAAATTCGCTAGCCCTGCGGGCGGCGCCAGTCGGGCTGTGAATGTCCGTTAAGTCCACCAGGAAGCGCTGCAAGCGAGCTGCATCGATGCGCGCGACGGCGGCGTCGAACCAAGTCTGTTGCTGCGGCGTGAAGGGCAGTTGAGCGGTGGTTGTCACGGTGATCTCCCTGGCTAACTCGCAACGAACTGTTCGGAAAATATTTGCGTTGCCGCGAGGCCGAATTCGCGCAGACGGCGGTGCGCGGCTGCGACCATCGCCGGCGGCCCGCACACATAGGCAACCGTGGCTGGATCGGCGGCGTCGCCCGCCTGCAAGGCATCGACGGGATTGCCAGTCGCGATGGATCCACTTGCCCCCCGCTCAACTGTCACGCGCAAGGTCAGATTGGGCAACCAATGTTGGCGTAACGCCAGCTCTTCGAGACCGAATAAGGCGTCGGCCGATGCGCAGCCGAAACTGAGCAAGATCGGCGGTTTGTGCCCGGCTTGTTTTCGCAAGGTGTCCAAAATCGACAGGATGGGCGCCAAGCCAGTGCCGCCGGCGACCAGGATATGCGGCACACGCGATTTCTCGCGCACGAAAAAAGCGCCGAAGGGGCCTGCGAGTTCGACGATGTCGTCGTGCTTCGCGCGCTCACTCAGCCATTCGGACATCACACCATTCGGCAGCAACCGAATGAGCAGTTCGATGGTGGGCAGATCCTGCGGCGTACTCGCTGGCGAATAGCGGCGCAGCACGCCGGCCCCCGGCACGCTGAGCTGCAGGAATTGTCCCGCTTTAAATTCGAGCCAATCGCCATCCGCTAATTCAAGTTTCAAGCGAATCACATTGGAGGCCAGACGTTCGATGGCGTTGACGAACGTGTGCACCCGTCTCTGCGGCAGTGCGCCTGCCGCACTTGGGTATGAAAAGTCGAAGCGACAATCGCCAGCGGGCTCAGTCAAACAGAGCAAGCGCATGCCGAGCGCGGCTTCGCTTGGCAGCAAGGTGGAGCCAACACCAGCTCGCATGCGCGCATCGCCGACCACCAGCTTGGCCATACAGCTGCCACAACTCCCGGATTGGCACTGGTGTAACAGCGGAATCCCAGCCTTCAGGCTTGCGTCGAGTACAGTTTCGCCGGGAGCCACTGCGAGCTGGACGGACACGTCATCAGTGAAATGCAGTTCGATGTTGTTCCGTGCGCTAGTCACGTCGCGCAGATTTCGGCGCAGTGGAGATTCTCTCCAGGCATTCCAATTACTCCTCGATTTTATGTACGCGATACCCAGGTGGCCGGCCTGCGGCCGCGCTGCGCAGCCGAATGCTCGAGGCCGGGAGCGCGCCATCGACGCCGCGGCCGGGTTGCGCAATGCCTCTATTCCAGCGCGAGGCGAGCTTGCGCCAGGTAATCGGTGACACATCCGTCGATACCAGTTGTTCGTTGTCCCAGCCCGTGCCGTCAGCATAGAAATCCTGCATCGCTTCGCGCGCGTGCAGATCGCAATCGTTAAAGCCGTGCAAGGCGAGCGGCTTGTAGAGACATCGATAGCGGTATTCGTAGGCTTCACGCGCTTTCGGTGTGTCACAGATTTTGACCAGGATTTCCCAGTACTCATAAGTGTCGTCGGTGATGGGCACATACCATTCGTACTGAACCACGTGTTCTTCCGGCCAGTTCTCGACCATCAGAACACCAGGCAGAAAAACCGAGGTGCGGTAGCAGCGGCCTCGCGCATTCTCGATCTTGAGGTTTAGCTCCGCGTTCTCGAGTACGGGCTGCCATTTGTCCGTAAAGAGCCATTGCACCATGCCTTTCGGTCCAGCGTCGTCTTCGACGATTGCAATACAGTCATCGCCGCTCGGCACGATGCCGAGCGGCAGCACCCAATCCATCGCGTGCACAATCGTGTTGTCTTTGTGCACGAGAATATGCGCGTTGTCGAAACCGTTCTCACAAGCTATGCGCCAATTCGAGTAGCCCGTGCGGTGAATGCCGAGCACCACCGCGTCGTCGTCGAGAATGCTCGGTGACGATGGCCACAAGGGGTGCGGGAAGCGGGTGTCGTTGGCAGGGAATCTCACTGGGAGATCGTGTGCGAGTGGCGGCACGTCCTCGTCCGGAAAATCAGCTGCGCGCACGAATACGAAAATCATGCCGCCGACTTCGTTCACCGGGTAGGTCGTCAAACCCGTGGTGCCGATGAGTTTGTCAGTGGGATTGGCCGCGATGGTGACGAGTCTGCCGCTTGCCAAGTCGTAGGTGAAACCGTGATACCAGCAGCTGATTGTCGCGTCGTTAAAACACGTTGGCTTGGCAGACAGGCGGACACCACGATGAATACACTGGTCCTTTAACG
>JANOVQ010000636.1:0-1511 GCA_031417495.1 Pseudomonadota bacterium
GGATCGGCTGAAGCTTTGGCTGATGCCGTCATAGGACTGGCGTCCGAGGGTTGACTTGCAACCGGTTGCAGCCGACGTTTGATCACAGTGGCGAGGGAGAGACAGAATGAGCAGGCACGAGTTCAGGGCGATCCGAAACGCGGCATCCGCAATGTGGGCATGTACCGCGTCCAGGTGTTAGGCAGGGACTCGGTGGCCATGCACTGGCAGCGGCACAAGGTCGGGGCGGCCCATTGGCGCGAGATGGCCGAGCGCGGGGAAAAGATGCCGGTCTGCATTGTCGTCGGCGCGGATCCGGCGTCGGTCTACTCAGCCTCGGCGCCACTGCCGCCCAATATCGACGAATTCATCTTCGCCGGATTTCTGCGCAAGGATCCGGTCAAATTGGTGAAAGCCATCACCTCGGATCTCGATGTGCCATGGGACGCCGAGTTCGTCATCGAGGGGGTGATCGATCCCAGCGAGCCTCTGGTGACCGAAGGCCCCTTTGGCGACCACACCGGCTTTTACTCGGAGGCCGACTTGTATCCGCGCGTCAAGGTGACGGCGGTCACCATGAAAAAGCACCCCGTCTATGCCACCACGATCGTCGGTCGCCCTCCCATGGAGGACTTCTACCTCGGGCATGCCACGGAGCGAATTTTCCTTCCGTTACTCAAGTTGACGATTCCAGAAATCGTCGACTATCACATGCCCGCCGAAGGAATATTTCACAACCTCGTATTCGTGTCGATCGACAAGCAGTATCCCGGTCAGGCCTACAAGGTGATGAACGCGATGTGGGGGCAGGGTCTGATGTCATTGGCCAAAGTGCTGGTCGTGGTCGACAAGGAAGTGAACGTCCGGAATACACAGGAGGCGTGGTGGGTGGCCCTCAACAACATCGATCCCGAGCGTGACGTACGATTCACGATGGGGCCGGTCGATGTGCTCGATCACGCGTCGCGGGCCTTTACCTACGGCAGCAAGATGGGCATCGATGCCACCCGCAAGTGGCCCGAGGAAGGCTTCACGCGCAATTGGCCCAAGCTGATCGAGATGGACGTGACGACGCGGCAAGCGGTCGACGCGATGTGGGACAAACTGGGGATAGCTGATTCGGGGGCGTCTGGCGTGCCTGTCGCGCGATGATCTCTCCTTCGTCGGGTGTGCCGTTGCAGGCTCCGCCGGAAGGGCAGACCTTTGGCGGTGCGTCGCGTCTGGTGCGATACGCCAACTTCGTGAAACTTCCGCACACCGTCTTCGCCCTCCCCTTTGCCCTGGTCGGCGTCACCTTGGCCAGCTATCAGGCGCCCGTCACGCTTTCCATGGTTGGCTGGGTGGTGCTGGCGTTTACCTGCGCGCGTTTCACCGGGATGGGCTTCAACCGAATTGTCGACCGCGACAGCGACCGCATCAATCCCCGGACGTCGAAGCGCGAGATACCCAGCGGGGCGATGAGCGTACGGGAAGCCGGGCTCGCGGTGGGCGTCTCATCGCTCCTCTTCGTGGTGGCGGCCTATCGGCTGAAC
>JANOVQ010000637.1:0-3316 GCA_031417495.1 Pseudomonadota bacterium
GCGAACGTGGTGAGGAGGGCGATTTCTTTGTCCGAGAACGGTTTTGGTGGACAAGCTGTGATCGCGATCGACCCAATCCCTTGGCTTCCACGTAGCAACGGAGCAACAACGCTCGAGAAGTTACCGATCCGGTCGTAAATCGCACGCACGGCCGGTGGCATTTTGTCGATTACATCGACCGCGTTCGGGATGTACAGCGCTCGACGCTCGCGAATGACAAGTCCCGTCACGGTCTCGTCCAATGGCCTGGGATAGACTTTCGCAGCGACCGCCATTTCCTCACCGCGCCAAGCCTCCAAGCGTACGTGCCCGTCGTCGCCGGCCAAAAAGATGGCCGTAAGCTCCACGCCGAACAGGGATTCACAGCTGCCTAGAATTTTCTCGAATACAGGCTGTAAGTTCGACGGCGAACTACTGATGACTCCTAGGATTTCCGCGGTTACCGTCTGACGTTCCAGCGCCTCCCGAGTCTCGCTGAAGAGGCGCACGTTTTCGATCGCAATTACGGCCTGATCGGCGAAGGTTTGCAGGAGCTTCACGAGTGACTCGGGGAAGAATCCCGGCTCGGCACGGGCCACGGCAATCACCCCGACGACCTCCCCTTTGCGCAGCATCGGCACCGCGAGGATACTGCGGATGCCGGATTGCAGGGCCCCGCTGACTGAAACCGCCAGGTCGCCGACGATTTCTGCGTCGGCGAGTATGTCAGCCACATGCACCACGTTGCGTTGCAGGACCGCTCGCCCAGCGAAAGTGGCGCCGCTGTCCGGCCGGCTCGGGAAGCGCGCCCGTATCGCGGCTTCTTCTTCGCGCGACGCGCCGTAAACGCCAACGAGATGAATCAGCTCGCCGTCGAAGCGGGAGGTGAAACCCATCTTAGCCTTACACAGAACCGCCGCGCGTTCCGCGATCGCCTCGAACACCGGCCGTACGTCGGTCGGTGACTGACTGATCACCTGCAGGATCTCGGCCGTCGCGGTCTGGTGTTCCAGCGCCTCCTGCGTTTCGCGAAACATCCGGGCGTTCTGGATGGCAATCGTGGCTTGATCCGCGAAACCGGTGAGGAGCCGAGCTTCCTGCTCAGAAAACGCACGGGGCGGCCATCGGTTACAGGCGATCCCGCCGATGAGACGATTCTCCCAAACCAGCGGCAGCACGAGAAACGAGAAGTCACCGACGAGCTCATAGGTACGCTGAATGGTGCGCGGCCGTTCCGTCATCGCCGACACGGCCCCAATATTCATCACTCGCCGCTCCACGATTATCGTGGAGTAGGTGCTCTCGGCGACCGGAATGGGCCAGACGGTCTTGACGACGTTCTCCGCCAGCTGCCCCCCACGAAAACCCACATTCTCAACTGCGCCTTCCCGCTCGACGAATATTCCGATCAACTCTGCTTTCAGAAGCGTCTCGCAGCGATCCAGAATCTTCTCGTAGACCGGTCGCGGATCAGTCATCGAAGTGCTGATGACCTCCAGCACTTCGGCGGTCGCCGTCTGGCGTTCCAGCGCTTCCTGGGTCTCCTTGAATAAGCGCGCGTTCTCGATCGCGATCACGGCTTGGGCGGCGAAGGTCTGCAGCAGCTTGACGAGAGGTTCGGGGAACAGCCCGGGTTCGGTCCGCGAAACGCCAATGGTGCCGACCACTTCTCCGTCGCGTAGCATCGGCACCATCAATCCGCCGCGCATCTGGACCTGCAGCATCGCGCTGCGGAGTGGATTCGAATGATCCGCGAGCATGTCCGGGACATGCTTCATTGCGCGATCCAGTACGACCTGACCGTTCAGCGTGCTGCGGTCCGGTTTGAACGGGAACTGCGCGCGAAACGCCGCTGCGCCCTCGCCAGACATCCCCACCAGCCCTACCAGATGGATTAGTTCGCCGTCGAAGCGGGTGGAAACGGCCAGGGATGCAGCGCAGAGCGCCGCCGCGCGTTCCGCGATCGCCTCGAACACTGGCCGTACATCGGTCGGTGACTGACTAATGATCTGCAGGATCTCGGAGGTGGCGGTTTGTCGTTCGAGCGACTGCTGGGTCTCGTCGAACAGGCGCGCGTTCTCAATAATGAGCACCGCCTGAGCGGCAAAAGTCTGCAGTAAATCTACGCTCCGTGCTGGAAGCGCGCCTGTGGTGGCAAAGGCGAGCGAGAAAGAGCCGATACAGTCGCCGTCGCGCAGTAACGGCAAGGCGATCCCACTTTTTGCGCGGCTGATGACCGTCCTGCGCCACTCGTCGTCCACGGCCGGACCGGTTGTCGCGTCCGGCGCTTGTACGACCTGACGTTCGAGAATCGAGCACCCGATCAGGGTCGAGCGATCGGGCTTGTGCGGCCCCATGCTCGGGAAGGATCGCGCATGGGCCTCCTCTTCAGCAGTCAAGCCGCGGGTGGCGACATTGCAGACCAGTTCGCCGTCAAAGCGGCTAACGAAGCCAAAGAGCGCGCCGCTGATCGCCAGCGCCCGATCGAGGAGCAATTCGAACAACAGGCCCGGGTTGCCGGGCGCTTGCGCCATGGCGCCCAATACTTCGCCGATGGCCCGCTGATAGGCGGCAGACTCCGCCGCCAGTGCGGCCTCACGCGCGCGGCTCTCGGCGAGTTCTTTCTCCAATTCTGCCAATACTTCGGCAGCGGAGGCGCTCATGGGCGCGACGCTAACTGAGTTTTGGGGAGCAACATCACGGCCATGAGTGAGATCTTCTTGGTTAACGGATTTGACGCTGCGGTCCGTAGCAGTCTGTCGGACTTAGGCAGAATCTACTGCGGCGCTGGGACTGCGCGCCGGTTTTATCATCGAGCCTCGGAGGGATGATACCTAGGCGCGTTTTCCTGCGGAAGTGGCCAAGCAATTGCCTCGCCCATGCGCAGCTACTTAGTGCTCAGGACTTGGGACAACCAGCGGCGGTGGCGGTCGCGCTGCGGATTTGCTGGTGTCAGGTGGGCAAGTTGGCAAGATGAATTCGGGACGCTCATAAAATTTTCGGTGTCGAAACCCGTGAGCTCGACTTATTGTCGGGAATTTCTATTTTCGAAGAAAATTAGGGGTGGGGTGTATTCGTTTATTTGGGCGGTGGTGGGCGCGAGAACTTGCCCACCTGACACGCTTCCGCTGGATGAGGCGGTGCGGGGTTACGCGGAGATCGATGCGCCAAAGCACGTCGAGCGGTTGGTTGCCTGGAGACAGCTGCGCGAAAAGTGATGTTCACGGCCGCTGTCCGCCAGGGGGCTGCGTTGTGCCACTCAAGACCAGCCATTAGACTCGTCTCATCTCCTGGGGATGGCTCATATGAATAACGAGATTGGCACCCACCGCGCAAA
>JANOVQ010000638.1:0-12706 GCA_031417495.1 Pseudomonadota bacterium
CGATACTGCGGTTTATCCCGGCTATGTAGTGCCGCCGTATTACGATTCATTGGTGGCGAAACTCATCACGCATGCGCCTGATCGCGCGACCGCCCTCAGCCGCATGTCGAATGCGCTGAATGAAATGGTGGTCGATGGGATTGATACCAACATCCCGCTCCATCGCGACCTGGTGCACGACGCGGCCTTTGTCACGGGCGGCACGGATATTCACTATCTCGAACGCAAATTGGCGTTGGACTGAGCGACCTTAATCCTCAAGTGGAGGCCTAGCAGGGATGAACGAACAGGCTTGGCGCACCTTACATCTTCCGGCCCGTGACACCGACATCCCCGCGCTTGAAGCATTGCTCGAAGACAGCGGTGCGCTGGCGGTCACGATTGAAGCGGCGGACGCGCGACTAGTGTTTGACCACCGTGATGGATCCGAGCCAGCCTTGTGGGCGAATTGTCGTGTCGAGGCGTTGTTCGACGCGCGCGAAGATCTCGACGCGGTGCTCGCCGTAGTCACCGGGGCCGGTTTCGCGACAGTCGGCGCGCGGTATGAACTCCTCGCGGATCGCGATTGGCAGGGCGCGTTCCGCGCGCACTTTCAGCCCCTGCAATTCGCAAACCTGTGGGTGGTTCCGAGCTGGCACGCGGTTCCCCCCGGGGCAGAATTGGTGATCACTCTGGATCCGGGGATGGCGTTCGGCACCGGGACCCATCCGACCACCGCCCTCTGCCTGCAATGGCTCGCCACCACGACAGTCACGGAACGCCGCGTGCTGGACTACGGCTGTGGCTCCGGCATCTTGGCGATCGCGGCGGCCAAGCTCGGTGCGCGCGAAGTGGCTGCCATCGATATCGATCCGCAGGCCTGTGCAGTCGCCCGTGAAAATGCGGTGCGCAATGCCTGTCCTTTGCTGGCGGTTGGATTGCCCAGCGAGTTGCGCCAGGGCCAGTTCGATGTGCTCGTCGCCAATCTACTGTTAACGCCAGTCCTCGCCCTAGCGGACGAATTCGCAGCGCGTCTTGGTCCGGGTGGTCAATTGGGGTTGTCTGGTCTCATGCTGGACCAAATCGAAAGAGTGCTCGTCGCGTACGCGCCAGCCTTTGCCATGGCGCCACCACGAATCCACGGCGAATGGGCGCTGTTAACCGGCGTGCGCCGTTGAGCGTGCGAAGAATTTTTGTATGCTGACGCAGTGCGCGCAATGCTCGACGGTATTCCGACTGCACGCCGCGCAGCTTGCGGCAGCTAGCGGTTTCGTCACCTGTGGTGACTGCGGCGCCGTGTTCAATGCGCTCAACCGCCTGGCCGATGAGCCGCTTCCAAGCGCGCCGGCCATAACGCCCGCGAGCTCAGAAAACGATCTCGCGACGCGACCCCAGGCGGCGCTTGATTTAAATGAGGCGCCGGCGATTTTGCGCGACGATCTCGCGCGACTCATGCGCACTCGTCACCGCGGATTAAGTTGGGCCTGGAGCCTCCTGGCTCTCGTGGCGCTGCTTGCTTTGATCGCGCAGCTCGCGTGGCAGTCCCGCAGCTGGTGGAGTGAGCGTTATCCCGCCGCGCTACCCTACGCCGAAAAACTTTGTGCAAGGTTCAATTGCAAGTGGGACTCCGCGCTTGACGTCAAGGGCATCGAACTCGTGGCACGCGATGTGCGCGAGCATCCGCAGTACGCGCACATCTTGCTGGTCAATGCCACGTTGGCGAATCGCAGTGCAATCACCACCGCGTATCCGATCATTCAACTCGGCGTTTATGACCGCAATGGCGGCATCGTCGGGATGCGGCGCTTCACCCCGTTGGAATATCTCGATGCAAGCATTGACATCGCGCGCGGCATGCCGGCGGGTCGCGCGGTTTATGTGGTGCTTGAAGTAGCGAGCGCAAGTGACGTTGCCGAAAGTTTCGAGTTCACGTTTATGTAGATCACGGTGTATTTTTTTCGTGCGAGTCTTTCGTCGTCAGATTTTTCCCGATATCATCGCCCGCACGCGCCCACTCCACTTCGATCGAGTGAGTTGCCCTAACTGCACACTGCGTTGGTGGTGCGCAAGTTCTGATCGAAGAAACAAAGCATCTAAGAACCGTGTACTTCTCCGCAACGCAAGGGGCAGAGAACGTCGCGACATATAACGAATACAAGATGCAGCTCGGCCCATACACATTTGAAATGCCGGTAATTCTGGCGCCCATGGCAGGCGTGTCTGATCGCGTGCTGCGCGCGCTGTGTCGTGCGCGCGGCGCGACCTACGCCCCCTCGGAAATGACAGCCGCGAATCCGCTGTTACGCGCCACCACGCAAACCCAACGGCGCCTCGATCTCAGCGCCGATCAATCACCGCGCATTGCGCAAATCGCCGGCGCTGATCCGCAACAGATGGCCGCTGCAGCGCGTGCCTGCGTCGCGGCGGGTGCCGAGATCATCGATATCAACATGGGTTGTCCGGCCAAGCGCGTGTGTCATCGCTTAGCGGGCTCCGCCTTATTGAAAGACGAGCCGCTGGTCGCAGAAATTCTCAGTGCGGTGGTGAACGCAGTCGCAGTGCCCGTGACTTTGAAAACTCGTACAGGTTGGGATTCAACTCACCGCAACGCCGTGAAAATTGCACAACTCGCCGAAAATCTCGGGATCCAGGCACTTACTTTGCACGGCCGCACGCGGGCGTGCGCGTATCAGGGCGAAGCCGAATACGACACCATCGCAGCCGTGAAGGCAGCAGTGCGTATTCCGGTGATCGCGAACGGTGACATCACCTCGCCAGAAAAGGCGCGGGAGGTGCTTACGCACACCCAGGCGGATGGTTTGATGATCGGCCGTGCAGCGCAAGGCGACCCATGGATCTTTGCGCGGATCGCGGCTTTTATCGCCGACGGCACGCGCCTTGCCGGACCGACCGAGGCCGAGCTTCGCGCGACCTTGCGCGAACATGTGGCAGGATTGCACCAGCTCTATGGCGAGCCGGCAGGTGTGCGTATCGCACGCAAACATGCGGGCTGGTACTTCACCCGTTGGTTCGCGAATGGTGCGGCATTGCGCGCGCTGTTCAACGCGCTAGATCAGGCGACTGCGCAACTCGCATTTATTGATCGACAACAAAACCTTCAGCATGGAGAGGCAGCATGAGCGGATTGGCACAGCCCCTAGCGAGTAGTGCGCAGATAGTCAGCCTGGTGCCCGAGCGCGAAGTACAAACGGAACCATTGTCATTTCACGTGAAACAAGCGATGGAGCGCTACTTCGTCCAGCTTAATGGTCATTCGCCTGGCGGCTTGTACGATTTCGTTCTCGGCGAAGTCGAGCGTCCGCTGCTTGAAGTGGTGATGAAGAAAACTCGCGGCAACATCTCAAAGGCCGCTCAGTACCTGGGTTTGAATCGTGCCACGTTGCGTAAGAAACTCGAGCGTTACGGTCTCAACCATTAAGCTTTAGTAGGACGGGAACGGATTTAGCACCGTCGCAAATTCCGTCTATGTCCGACAGGCTGCCAGTTGCGAACATGATCAAACTCCGGCGTGCGCTCGTCAGTGTCTCTAATAAAGACGGCCTCATTCCCTTTGTGAGCGCGTTGATGGCGTTACAGGTGGAGATTCTCTCCACGGGTGGCACGGCCAAGCTGTTGCGGCAGGCCGGCATCAAGGTGATCGAAGTCGCGGATTACACCGGCTTCCCGGAAATGATGGACGGTCGCGTAAAGACCCTGCATCCCAAGGTGCACGGCGGCCTGCTCGGACGGCGCGGCGTCGACGATGCAGTGATGGCAGAACACGGCATCGCGCCGATCGACTTATTGGTCGTGAACCTCTATCCCTTCGAAGCCACCATCGCGAAACCTGGGTGCGATCTCGCGACAGCGATTGAGAACATCGATGTCGGTGGGCCGGCGATGCTGCGCGGCGCCGCCAAAAACCATGCGCATGTCGCGGTGGTGGTCGACCCGGCGGATTATGCGGTGCTCACCGCGGAACTTAACGCGCAGTCTGGAGCGCTATCGAAGACCACCCGCTTCGCGCTGGCGGCCAAAGCCTTTGCCCATACCAGCGAATATGACGGCGCGATCGCGCACTATCTCGCAGCACAGAGCGCCCCGGCGGCACGTTTTCCCGCCCAGATTGATCTGCGCTTTCGCCAGAAGCAGGTCCTGCGCTACGGGGAAAATCCGCATCAGGCGGCGGCATTTTATGTGGAAGACGAGCGCCCTTCGGGATCCATCGCTGCGGCCCGGCAACTGCATGGCAAAGAACTCTCGTTTAATAACATCGCAGATACTGACGCTGCCTTGATGTGTGTCGCCGCATTCGCGGGACCTGCCTGCTGCATCGTTAAGCATGCGAATCCCTGCGGCGTGGCGGAAGCGGTGGATATCGCGAGCGCGTATGAACTCGCTTATGCGACTGATCCCACCTCGGCCTTTGGAGGGATTATCGCGTTCAACCGGCCACTGGACGCCGTGACCGCGTTGAAAATCGTCGAGCGTCAGTTTGTCGAAGTCATCGTGGCGCCAAGCGTGACCGCGGACGCGCGTGACATCTGCAAGCGCAAGAAGGATCTGCGCTTACTGGTGGTCGGGCCCTTCGCAGTGACGGCGCCGATGCTGGACTACAAGCGCGTGACCGGCGGTTTGCTGGTTCAGGACTGCGATGCGATTGCGTGCGCCAGCACCGCGCAGAGTCTGAAGGTCGTCACTCAACGCCCGCCGACAGCAGATGAAATCGGTGATCTTCTGTTCGCCTGGAAAGTCGTGAAGTGCGTGAAATCGAATGCGATTGTTTATGCGCGGAATGGCCAAACCCTCGGTATCGGTGCGGGCCAGATGAGCCGCGTCTACAGTGCGCGAATTGCAGGCATAAAAGCCGCCGACGAAGGCCTGGAGGTACCGGGTTCAGTGATGGCTTCCGATGCCTTCTTTCCCTTCCGCGACGGAATTGATGCAGCTGCCAAAGTCGGCATCACGGCCGTGATTCAGCCCGGCGGCTCGGTGCGCGATGCAGAAGTCATTGCGGCAGCAGATGAAGCCGGGATGGCGATGGTGTTTACTGGCATGCGGCATTTTCGGCATTGAAGAAATAAAGAGTTGCCACGGAGGCACGGAGTTCACGAAGGGATTCTTTAATTTGACGATCTAGGTATTCCGGCATGACAGTTCAGCCATTTGGTGTGAGTGACCAATCCCTCAAATTTGACTTCCTCTTTCTCCGTGAACTCCGTGCCTCCATGGTTTAATCGAAACAGCGCAAATTAATGACGCCAACATGAAAGTGCTAATCGTCGGCGGTGGTGGACGTGAGCACGCACTCGCCTGGAAGTGCGCGCAATCCGCGCGCGTGCGTGCGGTGTATTGTGCGCCAGGCAATGCCGGCACCGCGGCTGAACCCAAGGTTCAGAACGTTCCACTAGACACCGAAAATATCGCGGGCCTCATCGCGTTCGCGCGGCGCGCCCAGGTCGACCTCACGATTATCGGCCCCGAAGCGCCGCTGGTGGCAGGCATTGTGGATGCCTTCGAACACGCTGGACTCAAATGCTTCGGCCCGCACGCGAAGGCGGCGATTCTCGAAGCCTCCAAAGCCTTCACCAAGGATTTCTTCAAGCGTCACCGGATTCCGAGCGCGCGCTCTGAGAATTTTACGGACCTCGAAGCCGCCGCCAGCTACATCCGCGCGCAACCCCTGCCGCTGGTCGTAAAAGCCTCAGGCCTCGCCGCCGGCAAAGGCGTGGTGATTGCGCAAACCGTGGAAGAAGCACTCAGCACGGCGCAGGACATGCTTTCCGGCCAGGCCTTCGGCGCAGCGGGCCGCGAGATTGTGGTGGAAGAATTTCTGCGTGGCGAAGAAGCCAGCTTCATTGTGATGACGGACGGCACACACATTGTGCCGTTCGCCTCCGCACAAGATCACAAAGCCGTACACGATGACGACCAGGGCCCGAATACCGGCGGCATGGGGGCTTATTCGCCGGCGCCGCTGGTCGATCATGCTTTGCATGCGCGCGTGATGCGCGAGGTAATCAAGCCAACCTTGGCGGGCATGGCCGCAGAAGGCAGGTCTTATTGCGGTTTTCTTTATGCCGGACTGATGGTGACACCAGACGGCGAACCGAAGGTCCTGGAGTACAACTGTCGCTTCGGCGATCCCGAAACCCAACCGATGATGATGCGCCTGAATTCGGACTTACCGGCCGCGTGTTTGGCGTTGCTCGCCGGCAACGGCGCGCGAGTGACCCTGGATTTCGATTCCCGCGCGGCACTCGGGGTAGTGCTGGCGTCCGGCGGTTATCCCAACGATTACCAGCAAGGCTTTGCGATCCACGGCCTTCAGCGGTCGATTCCGAACTCTAAAGTGTTCCACGCC
The DNA here is from genome assembly GCA_031417495.1 of Pseudomonadota bacterium. Classification (GTDB taxonomy): domain Bacteria; phylum Pseudomonadota; class Gammaproteobacteria; genus CAIKBL01. The sequence continues at coordinate 6,344 of JANOVQ010000638.1, forward strand.
GGCACCGAGCTGCGGGCTGGTGAGGTGATCAACAGTGGCGGACGGGTGTTGTGTGTCGTCGGTTTAGGTGAGACCGTGCGAAGTGCGCAGACGCAGGCCTATGCGCGGGTAGATCAAATTTCCTGGACGGGCATGCATTGCCGACGTGACATCGGCTATCGTGCAGTCGCGCGCGAGCACGCCAACCCGGAATCAATCAGGAGAAGGAAGCACCATGCCTAAAATCACCGGCACCTTTGAAGATCGCGAACAGATCCGCGAACTCTATGCGCGTTACGCGATTTACATCGACAGCTCTCGCTTCAACGACTGGGTGAACTGCTTTACCGAAGATGGCATTTTTGAAAGCCCGGTCTTAGGCAGGTTCGCCGGGCACGCCGAGCTCCACAAATTTACCGGGCAGTATCATGAATCCTGGGCCGGCGGTGGGGTGCGGCACATGATGGTGAATGTGAGCTTTGACGTTGAAGGCGATTTCGCGACCGGCACCTGCAGCCTGATTTATTTCAAAGTGCACGGTGGCAAAAGCGAGTACCTGCTGACCGGCGGCTACCACGATGCCCTGCGCAAAGAACACGGCGAATGGCGGTATACCGAGCGCAAGGTTTATCTCGATCAGTAGACAGATTTCGCGCCAATGTTGCCGCACGTAGTCGTCTCTGAGAAGAGCGACTGAGTCGGCGGAAATAGGGAATTATTCGTGTGAGTGGCGAAGTGAATTTGCGAGGTTGCAAGATAGAGACCAGCGACGAAACCCGTTCGTCGCTGGTAAGTTGGGGCGAGCGAAGCGAACCCCAACAGCCTGAAAATAGCTCGAAAACTAGGACGGTGGAATCCCGGCCGCCTGAAAACTAGCGGACTTCAACCAGCGGATTCACGGAAACTGCGGTGGAATTTCGCACAAAGGGGCCTTTGAGTTGCCCCCACAGCGTGAGCGTCTGGGGTGTTCGATATTGCGCCAGTCCAAGTTCGAAGCCGGTCTGTCCGCCCGCAGGTTCGCTGACATAACAACCGCATAGACGATCCCAACAAGACAGCAGGTTACCGAAATTGCTATCGGTTTCCTCGCGTCGCATTGAATGATGAATGCGATGCATATCGGGCGTGACCAGCAGCCAACGAAGCCCCCTATCAAGGGCGGGCGGCAAGGCAATATTCGAGTGGGTGAACAGCGAATTGAAGTGAGACGCCGCACCGGCGCAGGCGAGTGCGAAGGGATCTGGGCCTAGGCACCAGACAAAGCCCAGTCGGAATCCTGTCCCGATGAACGCCTCCAGAGGGTGATGGCGGTAGTGTGTCGTGGTGTCTAATTCGACATCGCTGTGGTGAACCGCATGAAGGCGCCACAGCCAGGGCACTGCGTGCCAAACGCGATGTGTCGCGAAGGTGAAAAGATCAAACGCAAGGAATGTCACGACAAAGGCGACCGTGGGCGGCACAGGGAACTGATTAAGGAGCCCGGTATTTGTGCCGTCAACGCGGATTGCGAAGGCGAAGACAGCGCCGGCGGCGAGCAACCGATGGATCCCGAGTTGGACGGCGAAGAGCGAGAGGTTGGTCAGCCACCGTCGGTGCCAGGGCAATGAATTGGCACGGCGTGGCCAGCATTCCCCGGCAATCATGCAGAGCGCGAAGAAGAGGATTGAGTAGGCGGCCAGCGAAGGCACGGACTGCGGTCTGTCGTTAGGCTTGCCGCAGCGCCATTTCAAACGATGGGCTGCGGCACTTTTGCCAAAGGCCTTCTGCGTAAAGCCTAGGCTTATTTCCGATTACGCATTTTGCGTGCGACACCCGCCGCCGCTGCGCCGGCTACCAACAACAGAATCGTGGTCGGCTCAGGGATAGTTGGGTTGTCGCATTCATCATCCTGGGGATCGCAAGGAACAGGAGTACCCCCGTAGCTCACCGGCGTCCATGCTGCCAAAGTCAACGACGCCACGCCAAATAAAATTTGTTTCCAGTTAGACATAACCACCACCTTTTCGCCTAGACGAATTTGCTGTCGAGAAAAATTCGAAGCCAATGGTAGTTTTGGCAATTGCCATGCCTGTTTAGTCGTCCAGCGAGTTATTCGCAGGAAATCAGGTTCCTAGGAGGATTTTTAAAACGATTAGTTAAGGCAGCGTGTAAGAAAATTAAGAATAACCGCGAGGTTTCTCTCGAAAATCTGTCCAGCTTTTTTACATTCTTTGGCCGCAGGACCTAGCCGAAAGGTGTCGGTAAGTCGCAGGCAAGGTCGAAGGGAATCGGCAGGCAACCGCGTGAGTCGCGATAGGCTCGACAGCGATGACGCTCACAACGGATGAGTTGATCCGCCGCTTTCTGCTGCATGGCCATCCGTGTGCGCCACCACCATGACATCGCAGGTAATTGTTAAGTTCTGGTTGGACTTAGCTGCTTCGATAAATAGCACCGAAGCAGCGGCATCCTCTCCGTCTAAGCTGCCCTCGGTGGCGCTAAGGTGCCAGTCGCGGCTGGAGTTGGTGTGGGCGTGAGATCCCCAGCGCGGTGATTTTAAGCGGAGAAGCATTTTTCGCTGCAGTGCGGTTGGCGTCTCCCACTGGTAAGGGATGTTAGACGCCCGCCGCTTAGCGCAACCTCACACGGCTAGGCAGAGGTGAACGGTGGACATCTAATATCCGCTACCAACAGCGCGCCCATGCGACCTCAATTTGGAGACTCCCTATGCAGCAGAAGAAGCTCATCATCCTGCTCGCGGACATCAGCGGCTATACGCAGTTCATGCTGGATTCTGCCACCGCCGCGGTACACGGGCAGATGGCGATCAATGCACTGATCGAAGCGATCATTGCGCAGGTCGATATCCCGCTGATGCTGCAGGAGATCGAAGGCGATGCGGTGTTTCTGTATGCGGCTGACCCAGGGACCGAGGAAGGGTGGCAACGCGTAGTAAGGGACGTCACCCGCAAGCTCGACACGTTTTTCACCGCGTTCCTGGCGCAGCTCGCGATCACGGCGGAATCCACGCCATGCGCCTGCGCGGTGTGCGGGAACTTTGAGAAGCTGGGTCTCAAAGTTATCGTGCATGCCGGTGAGGCGATGTTTCATAGCGTGGCCGGTCGCGCCCAAGTGTCGGGCCCGGATGTCATCCTTGCGCATCGCTTGTTGAAGAATTCGTTGCCGAGTCACGAGTATCTGCTGCTGAGCGATCAGGCCTATGTGCTGATGCAAAGCCATCTCACTGACAACTTCGAACGCCACGTGGAAAAATACGAAGGCTTCGGTGAGGTCCCCCTTCACGTCCGCTTTCTGCGTGAGGATTTTCTGAAAGCGCGTGATGCGATTTACCACTTGGACGAGGCCGAACACCAGGCTGCAGTTGACGACTACCTCCAGTGGGCGGCGCAATCTCGCGCGCGCGCACTCCGGCAGCAGGATGACCATCCCGCACGCAAATTTAGTTGGTGGGAGAGGCTGCCGCTGATTATGGAAACGCTGATGGGGCCGCTCGCACTGCCGATTTATCGCCGCCTGATTACACGCCAACAGCGGACGCGAGGGGCGCGACGCGAGCGGTAGGGGTGTTGCGCGCGAAGTCGGCTTGCACCACGTCAGGCCCGAAGGAACCAGGCTGACGGTATCCCCCCGTCTCATGCGTGGACGCGAGGCTGGTCTGCTCCGCGCCACGGTGTCGCTCGCGCTTCCTTTAAACCGAGTCTTGCCGCCACTTCCTACTGCACCTTGCCAGTATCAAGGTGCGCAATTCTCTCGCAAATGATCGCTGCCCTTGCTCAGGCCAGCTCGAACCCTGCGTAACCGCTGGCCTTAGCCTCGTCGCAGAACTTTCGGTAGTTGCCCACGCCGCCGATGTACGACAACAGCCGCCGCGGTTTACCTTCGATATTGGCGCCGGTGTACCAGGAGTTAGTGCGCATCATGAGCGTCGCGTTGGCGACCTCGTCGTGGTGCGTAACCCACTCGTTCTCCTTCTCGATGGTCGGTTCGATGACCGCCTTGTCGTGGGCGCGCAGATAGGCGATGCAATCGCTCACCCAGTCGACCTGTTGCTGCAGACAGGTGGCCATGTTGCAGAACGCCGTCGATGGCGCGAGCGGACCGGCGACGGTGAAGAGATTGGGAAAGCCATGCACCTGCAGTCCGAGGGTCGAGCGGATGTCCTTGCGCCACAGCTCGGTCAACGAACGCCCGTTGCGACCGTGCACGTCCATGCGCGACAGCGCGCCAGTGCCGGCGTCGAAGCCGGTCGCCAGGATCACCACGTCGAGTTCGAACTCGCGACCGTTCACCACCAGGCCTTTCTCCGTGAAGCGCTCGATGGGGGTGGCGCGCACGTCGATGAGCTCGACGTTGTCGCGATTGAATGCGTCGAAATAGCCTTTCTCGAGCGGCACGCGGTAAGTGCCGAAGCCGTAGGCGGTTGGCACCAGAATCGCGGCCACTGCCGGGTCCTTGATGCGGGCGCGGATTTTTGCGCGCACAAATTCAGAGATCTCCTGGTTGATGTCCTCGTCGACCAGGGTCTCGGTAAAGCCGCCAACCCAGAAGGACAGTGAGCCATCAGCCCACAGCGTCTCCAGCGCTTCGCGGCGCTGCGCCGCGGACAGGGAGCGATAGGGCGGCAGTTCGAAATCGAAGGCGAAACCGGCGAAGGTGTGATGGACCTTCTCGCGAATCTCCGGATACCGCGCGCGCCATTGCGCGAAAGCCGTGGCGTCGTAGCGATCGTTACGCATCGGCACCGCGTACTGCGCGGTACGCTGGAAAACCTTGAGTTCTGCGACCTCGCTGGCAATCGTCTGGATAACCTGGATGCCGATGGCACCGGTCCCGACCACGCCAACACGCTTGCCCGCCAGCGCTAAACCTTCGCGCGGCCAGCGTGCGGTGTGCGCGATCTGGCCCTTGAAGCGCTCATGTCCCGGGAAGGGAGGGACCACCGGTGCCGACAACATCCCCGAGCAACTCACGAAATACTGTGCGGTGTAGCGTTCGCCGGCTTCGCTTTGCAAGGTCCAGCGTCGCGTCGCCTCGTCCCAGTGCGCTTGCGTAATACGCGTGTTGAACTGGATGTCCTTACGCAGCGCGAATTTGTCGGCGACGTGGTTCAAGTAGCGCTCGGTCTCGGCCTGTGCGGGAAAGCGCTCGCTCCAGTCCCATTCGTCGAGCAGCTCATCAGAGAACCAGTACTGGTAGACATAGGACTGCGAGTCGACGCGCGCCCCCGGGTAGCGGTTCCAGTACCAGGTGCCGCCGACCTCGCTCGCCGCATCGAAGGCGCGCGCCTTGAGCCCCATCTCGCGCAGGCGATAGAGCTGGTAGAGCCCGGCGATACCGACGCCGACGACGATCGCGTCGAAGTCCTGGGTCTGCTTCTGGGAGGTGGATGTTTGCTGCACGGTCTTACTCCTCGCTCGCGGGTCTGCGGCGGTTCGCCGCAGGATCGGGGACGCAGTATCCGTATCCCATCGATTGACAGCCAGCCGTCATTGGTGACAATCGAGGGGTTAATTTATGCCAAAACCGCCTACACCCATGCCCGGCGATTCGATCGCGACCATTCTTATTCCGAATACCTATGTGCGCCTGTTGGCCCAGGAGTTCGAGAACCAGGCCGCGCTGGCTGCCGGCACCGGCATCGCGCCTGAGCAATTGGCCCGTTACCCGCACCCGGTGAGCGTGCAGCAGCACCTGCGCTGCATCAGCAACGCACTTCCTCTGCGCACCACCCCGGACTGGCATTTGAAATGGGGCAAGCGCATGGCCGAGAACTTCCACGGCGCGGTAACCCTGGCTTGGCTCACCGCGCCGACCCTCGGTGACGGCCTCGACGCATTCATCAAATACATGCCGAGCCGCATTCCCTACCTCGACTGGCGGGGCCGCCGTGACGGCGCCAGTTTCCGCTGCGAACTGACGCCGCTGATGGAGCTCGGTCCGGCCCAGCAGATGTTGATCGAAATCCCGATCATCGTCATGCATGAATATGTGCGTGTTGTGCGTAACGGTCCGGCCACCGCGGCGCGTATAGAGTTCGCTCACGCGTCACCTCCTTATCGCGAGCGTTACGCGGCTTGGTTCGACTGCCCCGTGGCATTCGCGCGCAGCGGCAATGCCTTCGTTATTCCGGCCACCTGGCGCAAGGTGGTTAATGTCGATTTCGACGAAGGTGCCTGGCACACCTCGCTGGCGCGCTGCGAAGGAGCCTTGCAGACGGTCAGCACGGCGAACACGGCGACCCGCATCACCCGGCTGTTGGAAGACCTGCTTGCGCAGCCGGCAATTGCCGCCTTGCCCTCGCTTGAGGGTGTGGCACAACATCTGCACCTCTCGTCGCGCACGGTGATCCGACGCCTGCGCGCGCAGGGCACCACATACCAGGCG
>JANOVQ010000639.1:0-32934 GCA_031417495.1 Pseudomonadota bacterium
CCTTTCATGCGCTTCCTGTGCGCCACCCAGGGCGCGCATTTTTGAGACGCCGCGCTACTGCCATTCTCGCTCACGATAGGCTTTGCTCAGATTGCGACCATGCGCGCCTGGAACTAGCCAGTTTTTAGGTGTGGCAGTTTCGCCCGCGGCCATCACATCCTCGAGAAAATCCCCGTTTTTCAGCGCCCGTGTCACGGTCGCCTGCAGGGTATGCAGATAGCGCCGCTGCGCGACAAGTGCGTTCGGCCATCCGACGACTCGCGGGCCATGGCCCGGGATAACGCGCGCGTAGCCCTCTCGTGCAGCCTGCTGCATCCAGTGCTGCCAACCTTGGAGACTGCCATCCAATACTGGGAGACGCTCGACAAACAACAGGTCACCTGACCACAGGGTATTCGTCGCGAGATCCAGCACCGTGAGATCCGCCGGACTGTGCGCCAGCGGGTGCGCGACCAGCCGCAGCCGGCGCGCGCCGAGATCGAGCACTAATTCCTGACCTTCCTGCACCTGCAGCGTCGGTTCAACTAACTGTGGCGCCGGCGCGCCGGCGAGTTCAGCCTTAAAGCGTTCCAGAAAATACTGGCGGCTCGCGCCCATCACCGCCGCCAGATTCGCGTGCCCCACAAATTGGGGCTTGTCGACCATAAACGCCGCGTTACCGAGCACATGGTCGAAGTGGCCGTGGGTGTTAATCACGAAGCAGATAGGCCTTTGGGTATGTGCTTTGATCTTCGCCCGCAAAGCCTGGCCAGTCGCGACACTGCCGCCGGCGTCAATGACGGCGACGCAGGTATTCCCGATGACGAAGCCGATGTTCGCGCTGTCGCCGCGCGCAGGATCGTCAATCCCCACTTGGCGGCCCTGATGGACGAACACGCCGGGAGCCACTTCCGCAAGATTAAAATTTGGGTCATGCGAAGCGGCGGCGTGTGCGTTAAAAGCTGCCCAAAACAGGCCGCACAAATAGGCGCGTGCGAGATAAAGACGGCGTGGCTGCATAACGCAAGGATTGGGGATCGCGCACTAAGCGTCAATCCCTGAAGGACCGCCGACAGGCTGCTAGCGCGCCTGACGTAGAGTCGCAGGCATGCTTACGGTTTCGCGGGTCCGGGCGAGATCCAGATTACGATAGAGGCTGTTGAGAATCTCGCGACCCTCTTTCGTCTGTTCGAGGTAGCGCACGGAGTCCGGGATAAACGGCACTACGTTGCGTTCGTAGAAGTTAGGATAAGCGTCGAGCAGATCGCGGGGTTGGCGGTAACCCGTATTTGAATTGAAGCCAATTTCTTCGAATTCGTAGAACACCGCGGACAATTTGTGCAGGTAGCGCGGATCACTCAGCTGACCAATCAAATCGGCCCCGCGCACGAGTCCCGGATAATCACCGTTTTGGAGGTAGGCAGGCTCATTCGGGACCGGGAAACGCGTGCGTTCGATACAAGCTTGAACCATCGAGATATCCACCATGGCCTCACCCTGCGCGTAATTCTCGGCCACGAAGCGCTTACCGCGATCTACATGGATAGGCATCAGGGTGGCGTCGCTGCTCCCCTGTGCGACGCGAACCGTGTGATTGCTGAGGCCGGTAGCGATGCGCTCTTTAGCATCGCTCAAACATACCCCGCGCACATAACCAATATCGTGGCAGGATAGCGCAACAACAACATTGAGCCAATCGTCCCGACTGACATCTCCTTCCAGAATCTGCCTGCCAAGGAGGATTTGCAGGCCCACCACGGTCACATACACCGTGTGCTCGACGTTGTGATAGAGCGCGTCACTCGCGGCGATTCTGCGCAGGGCATCGCCCGACACCTGTGTGGCGAGGGCAAGGTGGCCGGAGTCTGCGCCACCGAAGGACACCGCAAAATTCGCGCCCAGGCGATTCGCGACTTCCTCAGCCAATAATTGCGTGACGTTCAGCATCCGACTCTTCCAAAGTTGGTGATGTCGCAGGTTTCTGCGCGACCGCCGGCCCCCTCAAACGGGCTGCCTCACTCCACAGTAGCGGCGGCGAACGGGAGAAGTATAGGACGAGAACTCGCGGCGTGTGCGGTAATAGGCCCCTTTTCCAGAGGGAGTTAAGCTGCTGCGCCTAACTCAAGATTGCGCGGTAGGGCGTCGTCCAGGAGTGAACCCGTAAGCGAGATCCGCGGTAATGCCCACAAAACTCATTCAAGGGGCTCCCTTGCGCCAAACCCGCCCGGTGTTACACGCGTATTCGCGAGCTTGCGAATGGGGCTTTGCAGGCGCAATCGTCATTTATTGCCTGGGCTATCTCGCCTGGTACAGCACCACCGCGCTTGGCCGCTATCCAGTACTCGACGAGCGTGAGGTCCTTAATCTCGCACGCTTGATTGCGACCGGCGAGTTACCCGCCGAGGCCTTCTATCGTGCCCCGTTATTCTCTGGTCTGTTAGCGCTGCCATTATGGTTGGGAAGCGACCCGGCGGACCTTCCATTGCTTGCACGCGCGTTGAATTTCGGGCTGCATCTTACTTCCACTTTCCTAGTCTGGCGCATCGCCGGTGTCCTGTGGTGCGGCGCACGTGCCGCACAATATACCGCCGCGACTTTGATCGGCTTCAATCCGCTCTTGCTGCATTTTTGCGGTGATGCGCTCGACATCACCTGCGCAATAACCTGCATGCTGTTGGGCCTGAAGGCGCTGCTTGAGGCCTGTCACGGCGCAAAATGCAATTTTGCCGCGTGGACCCGCAGTAGTGCATGGTTTGGGCTCAGTGCTTTAGCACGCCCTCAAATGCTGGCGTTGTCTTGCGTGCTGCCACTGCTCGCCGTGTTTTTTGCAGCATCCAGAACACGCCTCTGGAGCGCCGTTGGCGCGGCCGGACCAGCTTGCTTGCTGTTTATCTCGTTTGGCCTTGTTAACTATTATTTAGCGGACGATTTTCGGGTGTTGCCATGGCAGGGCGCATACAATTTCTGGTCCGCCAATCGACCTGGTGCTCACGGTCTTTACTTCGAGCAAACAATTCCGATTTACACCGTTGACGAAAGCGCCAACACGGCGCGTCTCGAATCAGAAATTCTTTATCGTCGAGCGGCCCCTGCCGCGCCGGCGGATTATCAGGCGCAAACGAACTATTGGCGCACGCGTGGGTGGCAGGCCGTCGCGGCAGATCCCGTGCGATGGGTCGCGCTGATTGCGAGAAAAGCGGGTTACTTACTGAATAACGTTGAGCAGTACAACAACAAGACTTATTCGTTCCACAAAGCACGCTCACCTTGGCTGCGCTGGAACCCTCTCAGCTGGTCACTCTTGCTGGGACTCGGCGTTTGGGGAGGCGCTGGCGCATTCAGGCGACGGGGGATTCAGGCATTGACAATTTGCGCCCTGGCCTATGCGGCAGGCGTCTTGCTCTATTACGTAAGTGATCGATTTCGCGCGCCGTTAGTGGTGTTCACCGCGCTGGCCGCTGGCGGTGTGTGGTACACGCCCAGCAAGCTTCGACACCGCGTCCCCGCGCTTTTGCTCGCGATCAGTGTCACCGCACTTAGTCTTTTACCGATCCCCGTGGCAGAACGTACGCGCACCTACGTCCAGGATTATCTCGCGCTGGCCCGCGCCCACAGCCAGTTGGGAGAGCACCGCGCGGCGCGCGTTGCCGCGGAACACGCGCTCGCGCTCGCGCCACAGCGCCTGGCGGCACTGAGCCTGGCATGTGTCAGCCGCTTTAACTGGTGGTTACACGAACCGGCCGCGCAATTGCCAGCGTCCATGTTGGTTGAATGGGCGGAGACCTGCCGTCGCGCGGCTACCTACTCGCCAGCCGCCATGCGCTTGTTAGGATTTTGGGAATGGCGCTCAGGGCACCGAGGCGCGGCACGGCAGCGTTGGGCTAAGCTGGCTGCGCAAAACAGCGAAGAACGTATTCAGGCGCTCGCGTGGTTGGCCCTGACCGGGGAACTTCGGGAACAGGACATCGAGATCGTAAAGAAGGAAGGCACTCAACCAGGTGGCGCGCCGCTGATGCTCGCGCTGGCCTATCGCGGCGACCGCGAAGCCCTTCGCGCGCTCACCGCGCATTGGCCATCCGCGCGCGTCGCGCGTGAGTTAACGAGCCTGCGCCGCTTGTTTGGGCCTAGCGCTTTAGCGCCGAGAGCCCGCTCGCCTGGGCCGCGAAGTGTGCTGCCAAACGATCAATATCCGCGTCGGTCAGCTCAAGGGCTTGAACCTGTGCAGCCATGATCGGGTTGTTACGCCGACCATCGCGGTAGTCGCGCAGCGCATGCGCCAAGAAATCAGGGTGCTGCCCGGCCAGGATAGGATATTCGGGCATGATCGGCTTCGCCCCATTCTCGCCGTGGCAGGCGGTGCAGGAGGCTAGTTTGTCTTCGAAAGGCAGCGTGTCTGCGGCGGCTTCTTCTTCGTTAGCGAGTGCAGAGCCGGCGGCGAGCAAGAGACCGCAGGTCACAAAAATCAAGCGCAATGAGGTCATGCTGGGTGTCTCCGGAATCTATGGATCTAGGCAGGGTAGGCCGATTACTGACCTTGACCAGCAAAAAAGGCAGCGATGCTGGCGATCGCATCGTCCGTTAAGTTAACCGCATTGGCATGCATGGTGCCGTGCTTACGACTGCCATCGCGATACGCCTTGAGCGCGGCCGCGATGTACCCTGCCTGTTGTCCGCCAATTTTCGGCACATGATAGGACGGATACACATTGAAGTAGCCCTCTATCCCATGACAGCCGAGGCACGTTTCCGCCGCCTGCTTCCCAGTGATCGCGCCTGCCTCCGCCAATGCAGCAGGGGTAGTCATGACGCACAGGCTGGCGAGCAACCCATAAATAAACCGCTTTGACATGCAATCGCTCCTCGACTCAGGTGCACGTCGCGGCGACGAGCAGGCTATCGAGTCGTTAAGTCCTGAGAGAGGTGGGCATGTGGTGACTTCCCCCAGTTCGAGTCCCCAATGCAGCGCGCATACTACTAAAAGCGCGCCGCCTTGGGGAAGTTGATCGTGTGCCCCGTCGACAGCCGTGACCTGATGCCATGTGCGCCAATCCTTGTTGAACTCGCCAACGGTCCGGCCCGAAAGCGCGCAGCCCGGTCAGTGCCTCGTTGCGTTGATAGGTGAAAATGATTAAGGTGCGGTCCGCTAAACATAAGATAGTTTCCAGGTTTAGCAGATAATTGCTCGCACCAATTAGCGAAAATCGATTCGGAGGAACCGCGCGTGGCGAAACCAAAAGCCAAGGCCCCGGCAACCAAGACGGGGCGATCAGCAACGCCCGCGAAAGCCAAAATCAGCGGCAAACAGCCGCCGGCGGGGGCGCAAAAAGCCGCTGCCAAAGCGAGCGCCCAAAAGCCTGCGGCAAAAGCCGCGAACGCGAAATCACCCGCCAAAAAAATCGCCAAGAAGGCGAAGAAAGCAGTGCCCAAATCCGCCCCGAAAGCCAAACCCTCGGCAGTCAAATCCACCACCAGCAAGGTAATCACCAAGAAGGTGCCACCTGCCACGGTAAAAACTGTGCGTAAGCCGCAACCCAAGACTCTGCCTGCCAAGGCCGCCACCAAGGTCGCAGCTGCCGCTCCGATAGCCGCCAAAAAATCCGTTGCCAAGCCTGCGTCGGCAAAGGCGCCAGCGCCACCAGTTCCGGCGAAAGTCGCTGAGTCCAAGAAACCGGCGGCGGGTCTGGCGGTGAAGCCGCCGGCAGAAACCAAGCCGAAAGTCGAGCCGCTCAAAAAAATAGCCAGTAAGCCCGTTCCCAAACCAGCCAGCGTAGTCCGGAAGGTCCTTAATCTGGACGAAATAAAACTTCCGAACGGGTATCGCCCGTCACCAAATGAAGATTACATGTGCCCGCAGCACCTGGCTTACTTCAGACAAAAGCTCCAGCGCTGGCGCCAGGAACTCATCCTCGAATCACAGGAAACGCTGGAACATCTGCGCACTGAGACCCGCGACGTCGGTGACGAGGCGGAACGCGCTAGCCGCGAAAGCGACAATATCCTCGAACTGCGCACGCGTGACCGTTACCGCAAGTTACTCAACAAGATCGATCAGGCCTTGAAGCGTATTGAAGATGGCGCTTATGGCTTTTGCGAAGAAACCGGCGAAGACATTGGTCTCGGTCGACTGGAGGCGCGCCCGATTGCCACCTTGACGGTCGATGCACAGGAACGTCGTGAATTATTTCAAAGACAGTTCCGGGACGACCATTAGTGGAAAACCCGGGGATGCCATTATCCCCATCTGCCACTGCGGATTTCTGCTCTGATGGCGCATGAGCAGATCCTGATCGTCGAAGACCAGCGCGCGGTCGCTGGGGCGCTGAAACTGCGGTTGCGGGGACTTGGTTACGATGTTTCCGCAATCGCCAAGGACGGCTTTGAAGCCATTGAGAAAGCCGCTGCGCTAAAGCCTGATTTAATCCTGATGGACGTGCGCCTCGGGGAGGGCATGGATGGGATCGAAACGGCGCAGCGGATTCGCGCCCGTCACGATATTCCGGTGATCTACATTTCGGCGCATGTCGATCTCAAGTTGCTCGAACGCGCGCGCGCAACGCGCCCTGCGGGCTTCATCAACAAACCCTTTACCACTAAAGATCTGCTGACTGCGATTGATCTCGCGCTCCATCGCGAACACTCCCCACTCACCAGCCCCAACCATGAGTCTGTGAATGAGGCGGCGGATGAACGTCCTACGGATGGTGTGATCACGGCGGATAGCGAAGGCCGAGTCGGTTTTGTGAACAACGCCGCTGAGTACATCATCGGCTGGCAACGCCGACAGGTGGTGGGGCGACCCTTGGCAGATTTGGTGGCCGTGCTCTACGACGTGCCGCTGATCGAGGCGACGGCAACCGTCACGCGGGTCATGCAGCTGGCCAGTGAGGAGAACTTGCCGCGACCACTGGGCGGACGCTTTGGCGGCAACGAACAATGCACCGATATGCTGACACCGCTCTACGATTCGCGCGGCCAGGTTTATGGTGTGGCGCTGAAACTCCTGGCCGGGGTTAAAGCCACTGCGAAGTTTGATCGCCAACCAACCGAACGTGCACTGCCTAAGGCGCTTGACGCGATTCCGCATGGCGTGTTGGTGGTGGGTGCAGATTTGCGCGTGCGTTATCTGAACCGCAGTGCACGCGACACGTTGAGCCGTAATCGCGGGATCGAACTGCGCAATGACATTCTCACCATCAACGATAAGCAGCTCGATCAACGGTTCAAAGAATTGGTGCAGCTGGCCACCGCGAAAGCGCGGTTGGGTCAGGAACAGGCGAGTGGCGCGATGTTCGTCCGCGCGCCGATGTCGCGCGAGCAGGTGGAACTCATTGTGGCCCCGGTGCCGGCGAGTGGCAGTACCGAAGTTGACGTGCAGATTTTGGTGTATCTGTTTGATACCAGTAGCCCACGCCAGGTGTCGTTCGATGTCCTCACTGGTCTGTATGGCCTGACTCACACTGAAGCTAAGCTCGTGCAGTTCATGACCAACGGCATGACCTTGGATGAAGCCGCTGATGAACTCGCGATCTCCGTGAATACGGCACGCACGCACCTCAAGCACGTTTTCCATAAAACCGGGATCAACCGGCAAACAGAGCTAATCCATCGCATCGAAAGCGGACCGGCGTCCTTGCTGGTCAGTTTCGAAGGCAGTCATTTAGCGGAACCTGCGACCCGCCGCTAGCAGGGGCAACTCGCGCCCCGGCTTATTCGCCGGTCTTCAAAAATCTCCACTTGTCAGGGTGCAGTGGCACAGCTTAATCTTCGCCCACGGAGCTCCCTGCTGCGCAGGACGCGCGGCACGCTTCGTAAGGACTAATCAATGACTCAATGGAATGAGGAAACAACATGGAACGTTTATCTATTGCATGGCGTGCACCGACCCTGGCTGCCGCCCTCGCACTCTCGACTAATCTCGTCACCGCGAATGCCGCGGTGCTCGCGCGCTTCGATTTTGAAGATGCAAATGGCGCGTTTACGCCCGCAGCCGAGGATCTCGCGGCCAATTTAAGCACCGGAGGATGGCGCGACGCAGATGGCTTTTTGCAAAGCGCAAAAGAGCCCGCAGGTTTCTCCATCAGCACCCGCTCGTTTCACGATGGCAATCAGCTATTGCTGTCTCTCGCGCCAATGCCTGGCTTCGAGCTGCGGCTGAGTGACCTCAGTTTTGATGCCCGCGTATCGGCCACGGGCCCTGGCGCATGGCAGCTGCACTTGGCCGGTAATCAAATCGCGAGCGGCACCACGGCGACGAGCTTCAAGACCGAGCATGTCACTTTGAACTCTGCGCTGTTCACCGCTCCACTCGAACTCGCGCTGCGTGCAAGCGGGGCCAGTTCTGCGGCCGGTACCCTGCGGCTGGATAACTTCGTGTTGCAGGGCAGCCTGCAACCGGTGGTGAATGCGGTGCCTGTTCCCGCGCTGGGTTGGTTATTTGGTGGCAGTGTGCTGGGGTTGCTGCGTAGGCGGCGGTAGGACCGTGCGCTGGCGATCACCAACGCTTGGTGATCGCCAGTTTCATCCGGCGTCACCCGCCGCAGGCCCTGGCCATTCACGCCAGGCGTCCAGGCGCGGATAGTAAAGGCCCAGCATCACCGGCCGTCGCTCCAGGCTGGCGAAGGCGCGCGCGTACGCGGCCAGCTGCGGTCGATAGCGCGCTACTTCCGAGGCCATGAACGCAGCGCGGTCACCGCCCTCATGGGTGCTCGTCTTGAAATCCACAATCCAGCGCACCCCGTCGCTGGTCACAAACGTGCGGTCGATGATCACATCCAGGACCTGTCCATCGCTCACCGTGGCAATGCGATACTCACTATGCGCGTCACGATGAGTGGGCGCGAATAACCACTGACCGCGTGCGCTCGCCACAGTCGCGGCCAATGCGGCCTGCACTTCGCGGGTGGCCAGCTCGACCTCCGCACCACCCAAACCAAGCCGCCGCAGCCGCGCGCGAACGTCTTGAGCTGCCGGCAAGCCCTCTGCCAGGCCCGCTGCGCTGGCCATCCATTGCAGGAAGGCATGGGTGACCGTGCCAATGGGCTTGGCGAGCGGGCTAGCCCATTCGAAAGGCAGCGGCACGCGTGCCACGAAACTTTCTACCGCCTCAGTGGGGACCGGTAGGTCGACCATTCTCAAACGCTGGCGCAAGGGTTTGCTGGGGGTCGGCAGCGGCGCCGCCACGGGTGCGACGAGCGTCGTGATCGAGGCCGCGAGGGCCGGCCACAGCATGCTGAGAAAACTGCCGCTGGGACGCGGGCTTTCGGGGCTGGCATTGCAGAACACATGCAACCCACTGCGCGCCCTGGTGAGCGCGACATACAGCAGGCGATAGCCCTCGGCTTTCGTTGCTATTTTTGCGTTGCCGTGCAAATGCTCGTACAACGCGGCCGCGCCCTGTTCGGCGCTAGCGAGCGCGGCGATCACCGGCAGCTCCTCGCGGCCTGGCAGTGCCGCCTGTGCGAGTAACAGCGGCCGCGCGTCAGCGCGCACCGCACGCTGCAACTCGGGGACGAGGACCACGTCGAACTCGAGCCCCTTGGCATGATGAATCGTCATGATCTCGACCGTCGGACCGGTGTGCCGGGGAAAGGGCGCAAACTGCTCAGCGACCACTCGCCTGAGCGTGGCTGCATGCAATGCTTCCTCATCGATTTCGAGCACTTCAAGCATTTCAAAAAACCTTCGCGCATAGCGCTCATCGTCCTCGCGCGCGACACCTACCGAGCCCACCAGCCAGCGCCAGGCATCCTCCACCAGCTGGGCATACGGCACGCGCCCACGCGCCGCCAGCGCGCGTGCCAAGACTGCGCGCACACGTTGTACACGCGCGCTTTCGCTCGCCGCCAAGTTCGCCAACACGGCGTCGTCGTGCAGTTGATCCCACAGCAGCGCGTCGCGGTCAGCACCTGCCAAAGTGTGGAGATCAGCCAAACTGAGGCCACACCATGGGGCGCGCAACACCGCCAGCCAAGCTACCCGATCCGTGAGATCGAAAAGCGCCCGCGTGAGCGCCATCAAATCGTTGATCAGCGGAATTTCGCTCAATGCATCAATGTCGTTGGTCGCAAGGGGGATGCCGGCGGCCGCCAATTGTTGCGGTATCGTCCCGAGATGGGTGCGGCTGCGGACCAGGATCGCGATGGTCGCGGCAGGTTGCGTGAGCCATGTCGCCTGGATTATTTCCAGCATCTGCGCGGCCACTGAGTGCGCCGTTGCCAGGTGGACTTGCACGCCACTCAGCGCATCATCATCCCGAATCGCCTGGAAGGGATGAAAAGTGGGCAGCTCGCTGTCGGCGGCCGCAAAAGTGGTGGTGAAGGTCTCATTCAGCCAGTCAAGTACCGCCGGACAGGTACGAAAATTCGCGTTAAGCCGCAAAGGGTGCAGCGGAAGATTGCCGAATTGTCGACGCTCAAGCGTCTTTGTAAAGAGATTCACGTCGGCATCGCGGAATCGGTAGATCGACTGCAACGGATCGCCGACCAGAAATAACGTGCGGGCTTCGCTGTCGGTCCATCCGCCGATCAGGCGTTCGAGTAACTTGTATTGAATGCGCGAGGTGTCCTGAAATTCATCCACCAGCAGATGACTCAACTGGTAGTCCAGCGCAAGCGCGAGCTCGGTTGGATTTTCAAGCTCACCCAGCGCTGTCAGAGCCGCTAAAGTCTGATCCGGGAAATCGATCACGCCTTGTTCCGCACTCACGACCTGCCAGTGGGCGACGGCCAAGCGCAGCACCATCAGCAGATTGCACACCCGCGCGAATTCGCCATCGCTGTAGTGCAAAGCCGGGAATTCACGCGTTGCGGCCAGCGCCGCGACCCAGGTCGGCGCTGCGTCCAACGCGCCGACCAACGCTTGATAATCGCGTTTCCACGCCGCACCATCTGCTTCCGGGCCTGGCGAAAATTCTTTCGCCGGATTTCGCCGCGCCCGGCCGGCCTTGGTCAACAACACCTCCGCGACCTGTCGCCAGCCTTCACGCTCATCCGCGTCCGCAGTGAAATGCGTCAGCGCGGCGAGCGGTGAGTCGGGGGTGCGCCCGGCCACGCTCTGACCGATCCATCGCACGATTTCGATCAGCGAAATTTTCAGGCGCGGAGGGCAACTCGCCACCATCTGGGTTTGCGCGGCGGCGATTAGCGTGGCCCGTGCGGCGTCCAAAGTCGCGCGCGCAGGCAGCACCGTGCTCAACAGCAACCACTGATCGCGACGCGCCAACATCTCGATCAGTAAGGATTCTAACTTGCGCCAATCGTTGTCCAGATCAGTCAATAACGCGCGGGTCGCGCGCGCGAATTCGTCGGCGGGATCGTCTTCGGCAGTGAGTAAGGTACGCCGCGCAGCACGGTGATACAGTTCGCGCGAGTCCTCGCGCAAACGGCTGCCGGGTGCCAAGCCTGCTTGCAACGGCAGGCGGCGGACCAGGCCACCGCTTAACGCATCGATGGTGAGGATTCGTAAGCGCTGCGGGTTTTCGTGGAGGCGCCAACCACACGCGACGTCATGCGCGAGCACTGCGCGCGCCAATTCCTGCAGGGTGCGCCCTATCTCACTCGCTTCAATTGGGGCCTCTGCAAGATTGAGGGCGGCGAGCACGCGCCCGCGCATTTCAGCTGCTGCTTTTCTGGTGAAAGTAATCGCGACCACTTCCTCGGGTGCTGCCACGCGCGCTAATAACACCAGGAAGCGCTGGGTCAGCAAGGCCGTTTTCCCTGATCCGGCCGCCGCTTCAACGATGAAGGAACGGGTGGGATCAAGTGCGGCACGCCGCGCCACCAAATCGGCGAGCGGCTTATTCATCGAGGTCATCCTCCGGGATCGCGAGCGCTGCCTCATGCACGCGACACAGCACCTGGAGATCGCAATACCGGCAGGTCTTGAGTTCATCCTTAGGCG
The DNA here is from genome assembly GCA_031417495.1 of Pseudomonadota bacterium. Lineage (GTDB taxonomy): Bacteria > Pseudomonadota > Gammaproteobacteria > CAIKBL01. The sequence continues at coordinate 11,878 of JANOVQ010000639.1, forward strand.
CCACGCTGGCTTGACCTTCGACAAACTGCAGCGCCAAGGCGTTAAGTTCGCGCTGCCATGCGGCACGCGTGGCAGACCATGTCGCCGGGTCTTCGGGCACTGTTTCGGGCGCGGTTTGGCTCACATTCTTCGGCCAATCAATCAGCTTGCAGTGGCCGCTGCGCACACTCGCGAAGGCGATTCCGGAGGCCGCGGCCTCGCTCAGCGCATAGGCGAGCAACTGCGGCTGGTCTGGGCGCGGCAATGCCCATTGACTGCGCGCGGGGTGACCGCCGGTTTTGTAATCGATCAACAGCACGCTGCCGTCCGCCAAACGGTCGATGCGGTCGATGCGTAAGCGCAATTCCAGCGACTCCAACTGCAGGGTCCGTGGTGCTTCGCACGCAATCACCGCAAAACTCGGGCGCGCCAAGTCGCAATCCAGCCACTCGCCGCACAAGCGCACGAGGCGCATGCGTTCAAGTGACCAGCCGGCTGGCGGCACGGCGGTGGCGTCCAAAATCCCGCCAACGATCTCTGTGAGCACGGCCGCGCGCTGCGCGTCATCCAGCTCACGAACTGCGGCCTGGGTGCCGAAGCGTCGCCAAAACTCGGCGAGCACGCGATGTACGAGATCTCCACGCAGGCGGGAATCAGGCCCCAGCTGGGGTGTCTCTTGCGCAGGCGAATGCAGTCGATGGCGCGCAAACGCCCGGAAAGGACAAGCCGCCTGATCAGTTAGGAGCGCCGCGCCGCCGCGGATGTGCTCGTTTGCCTGCACCGGCAGCGCATGGTCCTCGCAGATCTCAAAAAGCGCTTGCGCGCGCGGCGCGACGACCCGCGAGTCGGTGGGAAGCATGGCGAGTAGCTGGCCCAACCCCTGCACAGCCTGCTGCGCCACACTGCCCGCGTGGGCGGCAAAACTCGCCCTGAACTCAGTCGCCTGTCCATGCAAGGCAGCAAAACTCGCGGCGGCGAGCGCAAAAGTCTGGTTACCCACGGCGGCTGGCACACCGGCCTGGCGCTGTGCTTGGAAGGCCAGAAACGGCGTCACTTCCAACGGTGCCGGCCACACGCCGGCATGCAAGCCGATCACCCGCACCTTGGCCGGTGCAAGCGCAGCGGCCTCTGCCAGCGACAGAATTTCGATGGCATTTAACACCGGGGCGGCGGCGCCACCGACCCGGTTGACCGCCTGAGTCAGCCACTGCAGGGCCTGGCTCAAGGTCTGTGGGGGCAACACTAAATCGAGCGTCGCGACTTCATCGAGCGCGCGGCGCCAGCGCTTGAGTTCCTCTTCCTCGGCGGCATTAAGAAGCGCCGCGCCCGGCCAACCAGCCGCGCTGAGCGCGGACTCAATCCGCGCAAGCCATTGCTTCAAATCGAAGCGGCGCGCGCGCTCACGCGCGAGCGCCTGCAAGGCAGGCCACACTGCAGCAAACGGCGCGCATTCGAATTGGCGCGTGACCGCCGCCAATGCACTCATCGCAATCCCATCCACCCCGCTGCTCAGGATCTGCGCCGCCGCCCGCGCCCGTGGGCCCCAGGTCCCATCGCCATTACCAATATAAGGACTGTTCAGCAGCAGCACGGCGTTCGCCCGCGAGATTTCATCGCCCGTCTGGAGCAGCTGTAAGGCTGTTTTCGCCAGGCGTGAAGGCGCCCGCGGTAGCGCCGGACGGTGGTTCAAAGGCGTCCACAACGAGGCGCGGGCCTGGCGCTCGGCGAGTTGCGTGAGCAAGCTCTCTAACGGCGCGACAAGCGTGACATCGGCGTAAGCGATCACCGGCACCTGATGGATATTTTCCGCGCTGATTTGCAATGCCCACTGCGCGGCGGCCGCGATTTCCGCCTGGACTTCAAGATAACTCGCATAATCGCGGGCGCCGCGCAGTGTCCCCTGCACGGGAAAAGGGCTTGGCAGCGCCCGGCATAAGACGGGCGAGGCGCCCGCGAAGCCCACGCTGAAAGTGTCAGGCGCGGAATTGAACGGCGGCAGCCTGAGCAATAGGCGCGCTTGATCAATGACTCGTAGCTCATCACAGCGCTCACGAAATCGGCGCGCCCAAGCCCGGTAGGCCCGCTGCTCGAGCGAGCCGGTTGGCAGCCCCGGCGCCGGTTCGGCCACCGCATAGCCATGTTGAATTTCCCACGCCACCTGCGCGAGCCGGGCGAGCGCCGCCGGCGCGACATCCGGCAGCGCCAGTGACGCGGCACATTCCTGGACGCAGCGTGTCCACAGGGCCAATTCCTGCGCCCCACTCAGCAGGAGTTCGGCCGTCCCTAAGGCGGCGGGAAACAGCTGCACTCGGCGCTCCAACCACTCGTGCGCGCTATACAGCGCCGGTGCCGGCCAAGCCTGGCCCCCTGCGGCGACCTGCCCGCGATCGAAATCGGCACGGATCACCGCGCCCAGACGGCCGCTCGCGACGACCAAGGTGGCACCCGCCGCTAACGCGGCCGACAAAGTGCTATGGCTTGCCTGAACGATCATTCCGGGTATGGTAGGAGACTGCATGGCATCCCAGAAGCGACGCGGAAGAATTGGCGATGATTTTTAGCAAGGCATTCGCGCGCGCAAAGACTCATTCGAGTCTGTGCCTCGTTGCCGTGGGCTTGCTGGTAACGAACTCCGCTGCCCACGCGGCCAAGATGTATCAATGGATCGATCCCACCACCGGCACTGTCCAGCTCGCCGGCGCCGCGCCCCCGTGGTATCGCAGTGCCATGCGCGGTCCGCGCGTGCGCGTGTATGAACAGGGCAAAGTGATCGACGATACTGCTTACGCCGCACCAGACTCACCACTCGACTCGGCGTTGCCCTCCACCCCGCAAGCGCCGGGCCCTGCCCACCCCGCAAGCGCTCCGGTCGCAGGCGAAGATCGCCAAAGCGGTGCGCCCGCCGCCCTGCCGACCAGTTCAGCCAGCCGAAGCGAAGAATTCAAAGCGCTACTGGAAGCCTGGGATCGTGAGCAGGCGAGGCAAGAGCTACCGGCAGCGGCAGCCTCAACGCCGGCCCCACCAACGCACTAGCGTGTCCCAAATACCGCCGGGCGGGGTAGCGAGTTCCGCAATCACCCGCAGCGCTTCATTCTGCGGATCGACTTGGCGGCCAATCGCTAGATAGGCCTGCGCACGTGCCGAATCACCGCGCCCGACGGCACCATCGGCAAGCAGGGCGTAGCGCTTAGCGACCTCAGCGAGACCGGCGCGCGCGGCGAGATGGCCAGGATCGAGCTGCAGGATGCGGGCGAAGTAGTAATAGGCATTATCGCTGGGCGGTAAGGTCAGGCGCTGGGTGTTCAAGCAGTGATTACCCAGCCATAACAAAGCCGAAATGACCATCGCCGGATCGACCGCGCCGACTGGTGCTGGAGCGGCGGATGGCTGGCTCAAGGCAACCTGGGTGGCCGTGAATAGTGCGAGGTCGCCCGGATCCTCAAGCTTCGGTGCGGCGGCCAAATCCGCTTCGATGAGATAGAGCGAGCCATAGCCGAGCAGCGCCAGCGCGAGCAGACCATACAACCCCACGCGCCAGCGATGATCAGGCGCGGGATCCCAGCGCAAACGGGTCACCGCCACGGGTGGCGCTAGCGCCTTCGCAGGGAGTTCCTGAGTAGTCGCCAGCCATTCGGCGCGCACCGCCGACAGGTAGTGCAGCAGCGCCGACACATCCCGAAAGCGATCATTACGGTCTTTGGCGAGCGTCAAGTCGAGCACGCCCTGGAAGGCGGCGAGCTGACCAGGCAGGCGCGGAATTGGCGCGTGCTTGTGCATGTGGATGACTTCGATGACGGATTCCGACCGATACGGTTTCTGGCCGGTCAGCATTTCATAAAAAATAACACCCAGGGCGTACAGGTCGGTCCGGGTATCGATCTCCCCGGGCTCGGCCTGTTCCGGCGCCATGTAATTGGGGCTGCCGAGGAAGACCCCGGTAGCTGTGAGATCCGCATCGCGCACCAGGGATTTGGCAATGCCGAAATCGCTTAGCAAGGGTGTGCCATCGCTGCGGAACAGGATATTGCCGGGCTTAACGTCGCGATGGACGATGCCCTCGGCATGCGCCGCGCCCAACCCCCGGGCGACCTGCTCGAGGACATCCAATGCCTGGTCGGGCGCTAGCGGGCCGTCTGCGAGGCGCTGCCTGAGATCGCCGCCAGAAACATATTCCATCGAGATGTAAACAAAATCGCTGGCCGTGCCGATATCGTAGATGGTGATGATATTAGGGTGCCGTAAGGCCGCCAGCAGCTGCCCTTCATTCATGAAGCGGCGCAGGGCAAGGCGCGAATCGTTCACGCTGGTATCCAACACTTTAAGGACCACCGTGCGCCCGAGTGATGTCTGTTCGGCGAGATAGGCAGCCGCCATCCCGCCTTCAGCGATGCATTGGGTGATGGTGTAACCCACAATTTCCATGCGCGAGATTATAGCGAGCGATGGTGGGTTAGGCGCAGATAAACCGGCGAGCGCGTGCGTTCGCTGACCGAGTTCGTTACATTAAGGAGGAACAAAAAATGCCCATCGGAACCCCTGCACGGCGCGCGACCAGCGTGCGACAGCCCGGAATCTCCTGCATGACTAAAGCTGCCAAGCACCAATCAGACGCGCGTGCCACCACGCGCAAATTAATCGACGACATGCTGAAGCAACGCCAGCAAATGCTGGTCTTGCTGTGGGACTTGACCAAGCTCGATCTGCAACGCGCCGACGATACCGCCACGGATATGGTCGACGAATTCCTTACCCTCCTGGTCGATTACATCGCAGCCGGACATTTCGGGCTTTATCAGCGCATCACCGAAGGCAGCGAACGCCGCCACCGAGTGGTGGAAACGGCTAGAGAAATCTATCCCCGCATCGCTGCAATCACCGAAACGGCCATTAACTTTAGCGAACGCTTCGAGCGTGGCGGCGAAAAAGCCATGCGCGGACATTTGGCACAGGATCTCTCCACGTTGGCCGAGCAACTCACCACGCGCATCGAACTCGAAGACCAATTGATTGATGCAATGCTCGGCAGCGATGAACAGCCGAGCCCGCGCGCCTCGCATTAGGTTTTGTCACCTTGCCATGGCGGGCGACGCTGCGCTCACCCGACCTGCCAATCACGGCGCCACTGCCAACTTTGCGCGGATAAGATCGCGGTGGGAGAGATAGAGCAAATCCGCGATTTTGCGTAAATAGTATTCTTCGTAATGGTCGAGGCCACCATCTGCATAGGCCACCCGCCATAGGTGTTCGAGCAGGCGATACTTGGCCTGTTGATCAAGTTGCGCATTCAGCACACTGGTGAACTCAAGCAGCGATACTGCTTCATCGACCGCCCGCTCCGCTTCCGCAATTAAAGTCTCAGCCAGCATCGCCTCCACGCCAAAGGCGTGCGCGGCCGCCACGGCAATCGCCCGTCGCTCCTCCCCTGTGCTGTTATGATCGGCGCGCGCGATCTCGAGGAGCAGCGCCAAGCCCGCCACCTCGAGCGAAAGGTTGGCCACCGGCGCGGTGCGCCAATCCCCGAGCAAAGTCTGGAGCGCCTTCCACATACTCAGTCCTCAAGGTTATTTCATCGCCCGGACCATGCCATGACCCGCCTGTTCGTGCCACTCACCTTAACCCCGCAGACTCTCCTGCAACTACCGCCTGCGGTGGCGCATCGGGTGCGAGATGTGCTGCGCGCGCGGAGCGGCGAGACCTTGACGGTCTTTGATGGCACGGGGGGCGAATTTCCGGCAGTGATTCGCTCCTGCTCGCGCGCCCAGGTTGAGATCGAAACCGCGGCGCGCAGCGCCCAGGAACGTGAATCCCCGTTAACTCTGACCTTGGCCCAGGGCATCGCCCGGGGCGAGCGCATGGATTACACCCTGCAAAAGGCGGTGGAACTCGGGGTTACGCGAATCGTGCCACTTGCGACGGTGCGCAGTCAGATCAGGCTGACGGAAGATCGCGCCGCGCGCCGCCGTGCGCATTGGGAAGGCGTGGTCATCCACGCCTGTGAGCAATGTGGGCGCAATCGTCTCCCACAAGTCACCGACCTCTGCACGCTCGAGGAGTTTATCCGCACGGATGACGCAGATATTCGCCTCACCCTGGCGCCCGGCGCCGCGCGCGATCTGCGCTACATTAGCCCTCGCCAACAGTCGTTCAGTTTGGTGATTGGTCCCGAGGGGGGGCTCGATGGCGACGAATTGGCGCAACTCACTGCGGCGGGGTATGTCGCCGTGCGTCTCGGGCCGCGCATTCTGCGCACCGAAACTGCGGCGCTGGTCGCGTTAACCGCCCTGCAAGTGCTGGCTGGCGATTTGGGGGAATAACCTGTCAGTCGGCACCTGCCGCATTGGCGCGCAGGCGGCGGCGCACGTCGCTCAGCAGGCGACGGCTAATCGGCAGCTTTTCGACGAGACCGTCCAACTGCACTGAGCAGTTGCCGACCCCGTCGCGCTCGAGACCAAGCACATAAGCAACCGCGACCAAGGTGTTGCGATGAATTCGCACAAACGCCTCGCGAAACTCCTCTTCCAACGCCCGCAAAGACTCCTGTATCAGCAACTCGCCGGTGGCGAAATTAACCGTGACATAGCCCTGATCGGCTTGCAGATAACGCACATCCTGCACATGCACAAGGCGCAAGCTACCCTTGCTAAGCGCACTAAAATGCGTGCGCGCCACGGGTTCCGCGCGATCACCTGCGAGTTCACGTAACTGCGCTGAAGTGAATAGACGCGCCCGCGTGAGCGCGCTTTGCAAGCGTTCCAGGCGCACGGGTTTCAGCAGATAGTCAATCGCCTGGGTCTCAAATGCGGCGAGTGCATGTTCGTTAAACGCGGTGGTAAAAATAATCGCGGGCGGGTGCGGCAGGCGCAGCAGATGGCGCGCCGTTTCCAGACCATCCATGCCCGGCATCCGAATATCCAGCAGCACGATATCTGGGTGCCAGGCTTGCACGAGTTCCAAGGCCTGCAGGCCCGTGCTCGCTTCACCAATCACGGCATCGGCGGCGAGCTCCGCAAGTTGCGCGCGCAGGCGAGCGCGTGCGAGCGGTTCGTCATCCACAATCAAAAGCTTGCTCGCCATCCTCAGGACTCGCGTTGGAGCGGAAGCCACACGCTCACGAGGTATTCACCCCCAGTGACTGCCGGTGTAAGCCGGCCACGGGCGCCAAAGTGCGCGGCTAGGCGCAGGCGCACGTTCTCCTGCGCCACGCGATTTCCGGCGTGCTGCTGGAGCCCGGTCGAGAAGGGGTTGCGAATCACAAACTCAATATCGGCACCGTGGACGCGCCCCTCAAGGATGATGATGCCGCCGCTCGCGAGCGGCTCGATACCGTGATAGATCGCATTCTCCAGCAAGGGTTGCAGGGTCAGCTGCGGAATCATGGCGGTCAACGGTACCTCAGCGACCCGCCACTCCACCTGCAAGCGCGGCCCGAGGCGCAGCGCTTCAATTCGGAGATAGTGGCGCACGAGTTCAAATTCCTCGGCGAGCGTGACCAGGTCGCGATCGTCGCTCAAGCTCGCGCGAAACAAATCGGCGAGATCCTCTACCGCACGTTCGGCGGACACCGGATCACTGCGCGTGAGACTGGCGATCGTATTCATACAATTGAAAAAAAAGTGCGGGCGAATGCGCGCCTGTAAGGCCTGCAGACGTGCGCGTGCCTCTGCTGCAGTCTGTTGCTGCCAGTGAAACTGGACATAGAAGTAACGGAGAATCAGCGCGGCTGCGATCGCACTGATGCCAAGTGTGCGCCAGAAAAAATCGCGATGCGAAAGATTGATCAAGGCGCCATCGCCTAACGCCGGATTAAGCACCCACCAGGCGAGTTCGCACACGCCACTGACCATCGCCAAAATAAATCCATAGCTCAACAGCACAGCCCAGGTTTCCGGCAAGCGACTGAGCCCTGGCCTGCTCATGCACAACGCGGCCGCGGCAGAGAGCGCAATGAACTGGACATACAACGACAGCAACGCGAGTTCGGAAAGGGCGCTCATGGTGAACCCGGTACGTGTCAGCATCAGCACGAAGACCAATAACTCACTTACCATCACCACCGCGAACAGCGCCCGCACGCCACACAAATCCGGCAGGAAAATCGTTGGTGATGGCGCGCGCTGTTGCTGCATAGCGTAATTTATTAAGGTCGACGATTCTCTAAGTCCGGCAGGCGGCTAGGATATACTCTGCCCACTTCCTTCTGGATGGTCGATAACGTGGCGAGTTCCCCCCCTATACCCCCACTGCCGGGCCCGCAACCCGCAGGTCCCACTGGCGCTGCGAATCAGTCCTGGGGCGGCCGCTTTGACGTCCCCATCGATGCCTTCGTGGCGGAGTTTACGGCATCGGTGGGTTTCGATTGGAGACTTTACGCACAGGATATTGCAGGCTCGATTGCGCATGCGACGATGCTCGCCGCGAGCGGCATCATAAGCGCAGAGGAAGCGGCTGCGATCACCGCCGGACTGACCGCAATCAAAGCCGAGTGCGACAGCGGTAAATTCAGCTGGTCGGTCGCGCTCGAAGACGTTCATATGAACATCGAGAGCGCGCTGGTCGCGCGGATCGGCGCGGTCGGCAAGAAACTGCATACCGCGCGCTCGCGCAACGATCAGGTCGCGACCGATATCCGTCTCTATTTGCGCGCGGAAATCGATTTTCTGTGCGCCCAACTCGACCGCCTGCTCGGCGCGCTGATCTCCCTCGCGGCGCGCGAAGCGACCACCGTCATGCCCGGCTTCACCCATCTCCAAGCCGCCCAGCCGATTACCTTCGGACATCACGTGTTAGCCTGGTTTGAGATGCTGTTCCGGGATCGCGAGCGCTTGGTGGATACACGGCGCCGACTCAATGTACTGCCGCTGGGCGCCGGCGCATTGGCCGGCACCAGTTTTCCCATCCAACGCGCATTGACCGCGCAGCTGTTAGGCTTCGCGGCGGTCGCCGAGAATTCTCTGGATGCGGTGTCTGATCGAGATTTTGCGATTGAATTCTGCGCGGCTGCCGCGCTCATGATGGTCCACTTCTCGCGCATCGCCGAAGAACTGGTGCTGTGGAATTCACAACAGTTCGCGTTTATCGAACTCGACGATGCATTTTGTACCGGCTCCAGCATGATGCCGCAAAAGAAAAATCCCGATGTGCCAGAACTCCTGCGCGGGAAAAGCGGCCGTGTGATCGGACATTTGATGGCGCTGCTCACACTCATGAAAAGCCAGCCCCTGGCCTACAATAAAGACAACCAGGAAGACAAAGAACCGCTGTTCGATACGGTCGATACCTTGCGCGCATGTTTGCGCGCGCTCGGCGATCTCATCCCCACCTTGCAGGTCCGGCGCGAACGTCTGCGTGAAGCAGCGGAGACTGGCTTCACCAACGCCACTGATTTTGCCGATTACCTGGTGCGCTTGGGCATCCCCTTCCGCGACGCGCACGGCATCGTTGGCGCCGCAGTCCGTTTAGCGCTCCACCAGCAGTGCAAGCTGCAGGAGCTCAGTCTGCAGGAATTCCAGGCGCTCAATCCTGCCATCACGATTGAGGTATTTGACGTCCTGGATATTGAAAGCGTGGTCGCGGCGCGCGATCACTTTGGAGGCACCGCGCCGCGTCAGGTGCTGGCCGCGTGCCAACGGGCACGCGAGCGGCTGGCCCAGGCGGCCACCAGTTGACCGCTGGCGAAGAGGAATCCCCATGCGCAAGCTCACACGGATAGTGCTTTTCATTTTCTTCGGCAGCGTCCTCTTACTCGCTGCCGGCGGGGTGTATCTCGTCAAATTTTTTGACCCGAACGCTCACCAGGCATTCCTGATCGACCAATTCAAACGCGCGACTGGGCGCGATCTCACACTTGCCGGCCCGCTTGAAATAGATTTTCTGCCGAAACTGCGGCTGCACGCGGGACCGCTCAGCATTAGCAATGCACCTGGCTTCGCTGCGCCCACCATGCTCGCGGTGGCGGAAGTCGAACTAGCCGTCGCCACTTGGCCACTGCTGCGGGGGCGGGTGGAAATGGAGACTTTGAAGCTGCATGGCGCGCGCCTCAACCTGGAGCGCGACACGGCGGGGGTGACGAACTGGGACGACTTGCGCGTGGGAGATACGGCGCGCGCGCCAAGCCGTGCACAGGCGGACCAAGTGGGGGCGTTCCTGCTCGGTGGCGTCGACATTGTGGACGCTCACGTGACTTGGCGCGATGCGCGCGCGCAGCAGGAAATCACGCTCGCGGAAGTGAATGCGAAGTCGGGCCCGCTCACGTTTGGTGCACCCGTAGCGCTCACCTTGCAGGCCAAAGTCGTGGCCGCCAAACCTGCGCTCACCGGCGATGTCGTCTTGCTGGCGACCGCGACCTACGACACCAGCGTGGAGCGCTATGGCGTCGAACCTTTGAAAATGGCGGTCACGTTGTACGGCAAAACCCTGCCGGGGGGTAAGGCCGAGTTCACGGGCGAAGCCGTGCTTGCGCTCGATTTGGCGCGTGGTGAGGCGCAAGTTCGCAAGCTCAAAATCGAAGGTCTCGGCTATCGCGCAAGCGGCGAGTTCACGCTCGATCATCTCGACCTCGCGCAGCCTGGCGCCCGTGGCCACTTTGAACTCGCGGGTGCCGATCTGGCGCTCTTGTTCCGCGCGTTTGATCTGCCAGCTGCGACCCAGATCGCAGGTTTGCGCGAGCGTAGCTTCGAATTCCAGACGGTTTTCGACCGCGATGTCGCCTCGGGTAAGCTGGCGGTGCCCACGTTCGATCTAAAAATTCTCGGGGCAAGTTTAAATGGCGTCGTGAGCGGAGAACGCGCAAACACTGCGACCCCCGCACTGAACGGGAAGATCAGCGCACGCGGCGCTGATCTTCCGGCGCTGATTTTACTCACCAATCAAATCCTGCATGACGACGCGCAGAGCGCGCGAGGCCTCAGCAAGGCCCTGGCGGGCGTGAAGGATCGTGCTTTCAGCTTAGAGACCGAGTTCGCCGCCGATCTGGCGGCCGGCCAACTGGAGTTACCGCGGTTTCATGCAGAGTTACTCGGCAACGAATTCAATGGCGCGCTCAAATCGCGCGGCGGCAGCGCGGGCAAGCCTTCAGTCAGTGGTCAGCTGACCGCGCGCGGGCACGACTTGACTGCGTTAGCGCTCGCCATCGGCACGCTGCAAGGAATGGATAGCGAGGGATTAGCTGCCCTAAGCACAGTGTTCAGCACGCGCCAAGACCGCAGCTTTATTTTCAAGACCACGGTGGATGCCGATCTGGGGACGGATCAAATTGCCTTGCCCGCCGTTACCGCCACCATTTTTGGTAATGAACTGACAGGGTCTTTCAGCGCAACCAATGCGACCAGCGGGCAACCGGCAATTGCCGGCGAACTCGCCGCCCAAGGACCAGATCTGCCCGCCTTACTCGCCTTATTCGGCGGCCTGCACGGTGCCGGCAGTGCGCTCCCCGGACTCGCCGAATCGCTCACTGCCGCGCCGGACAAGAGTTTCACTTTTGGCACCAAGTTTGCGCTCGCTCCCAAGGAAGGTCGCCTCGACTTGCCGTCGTTCGGGGCCCGCGCGCTCGGCCTGACCTTCTCCGGCACCCTGAACGCGACGGCGTTCAATCACCCCAGGGGCGGCGTCGTCAATGGTCATCTGGCCTTGGAAGGGAGCAAATTGGCCTCCTTGCTGACAGCCCTCGGGCAACCCGAGCTCGCGAAATCGGTGCACACGCTAAAGTTTGAAGCGGGTCTCGAAGGCAATGCACAAACGCTCGCGATGCGGCCATTTGTCGCGAACGTCGAGGTCCGCGGGCCCGCTGGCGCGGCGCCAGTAGATTTAAAACTCACCGGTGATGCAAAAGCCAACCTCGCGCGCGAGACTTTGTCCATCAAAAATCTCGCCTTGACTGGACTCGGGCTCAATCTGAAGGGGGACTTGGAAGCCACCGAAATCAAATCGGCCCTCAAATATACTGGCCAGATCAGTGCGCCCAATTTTAACCTCCGCGAAGTCCTTGCCACCCTCAACAAACCGATCACGGGACTCGCAGATCCCGCAGCGCTGACCCAAGTAGGCTTCGACACGACAGTACAAGGCACTGCGCACCGCTATGCGCTCAGTGGACTCACATTGAAGCTCGACGAGACCACTTTGAAAGGCGATTTCGCGGTGGACGATACGGTAGGACGGGCGGTGAATTTTAAACTCATCGCTGATCGCCTAAACGCAGATCGTTATCTGGCGCCGAAGAACGCCACTCGCGCGGCGCCGGTCACGCCGGAGGCCGCCGCCGTCGGCGCCGCGCAATTGCCGCTGGCAGTGCTGCGTAAAATCAAGATGGATGGCAAGCTCGCGATCGGTAATCTGCAATTCGCAGGTGCCAAGTTGAGCAAAGTTACGGTTGCGCTGCAAGGACACGACGGCAAACTCAGCGTCGATCCGGTCAGTGCCGATCTGTACGGCGGCCGCTACACGGGCGTGATCGGACTCGATGCGACGGGAAAAATTCCGACGCTCATGTCGAACTCGACGCTCGCGAAGGTTGCGATCGAGCCTTTGTTGGTGGATACCACGGGCAAAAGCGCCTTCGCGGGCGCCGTCAATTTCGAGGCGAAACTCAGCGCGCGTGGCAGCGAATCTTCCCAGCTGCTTCATTCGTTGAACGGGCAGGCGTCATTTGCGATCACCGACGGGGTCTTTCGCGGCGTGGATGCTCCTGCCGTCTTACGAGCGGCGGAACTGATCATCGAAAGTAAATCCCTGCAACCAGTCCCGCGCGGTGGCACCACCCAGTTTCAATCGCTGACGGGCTCGCTCGATATTCAGAATGGCGCGCTTTACAACCATGACTTGCAGCTCGACGGTGCAGGCTTCAAGGTAGCAGGGGACGGTCTGCTCGCGAATCTAAACGACGACACCATCAAGTACGACGCCCGCATTGCGGTTGATCAAGGCAGCTTGGAACAGGGCGCAGCGCATTATATGCTTGGGGATTACGTCATTCCGATCCGTTGCCGTGGTCCGATCTCGGGCACCAGTTGTTTGCCGGATTTTGGCGAGCTCGCCAAAGTTGCAGCAACCAAAGCGTTGCGGGATCAGGTCGAGAAGAAACTCGATAAATCGCTTGGCGGCGCCGGAAAGGCCCTGAAGAATCTTCTCAAATTCTAAATCCTTGGAGCGCTGGCGCCGATGGCATCCCCTCCTCATGGGCTCGCTTCGCGACATCAGGTTGTGCGGTGCGCGCAGGGGTACTCGCGTCGGCATCGCATGGGCGTTCGCCGCGCTCTCTTCGTTGGCGATGGCGGCCAACCTTGAGCGCGCGGAGATTCGCTTTTCGAATGGCGCCTACCGGTATTTCTTCGCGGCCACCTTGAACGCCAATGCCGATGCTGTGCGCGCGGTGGTGGGCGATTTCGAGCGCCTCGCAAGACTGAACGACGACATCATCACGAGCCACGTGCTGGCACGTTATGACGAGCATCGGCTGAAACGCCGCTTACTCTTGAAACATTGCCTATTGGTCTTCTGCTTCGATCTTGATTTCGTCGAGCAGGTGGAAATATTGCCGAATGGCGATATCGAGACGCACATCATTCCCGCTGAGAGCACTTTCATCCGCGGCGAGAGCGTATGGCGAATAAGCGCCCTGGATGCCACCCATACACGCGTCACCTTGGAGGCCGATCAGGAGCCAAGATTCTGGATTCCGCCGCTAATCGGACCTTTGATTATCAAGAGTTCGTTTATCGCGGAAGTGACTGAGACCATCAACAAACTTGAGCAGGCTGCCGGTGCCCCTATTCAGTGATCGCCTGCTCGCCTGGCATGCTGAGGCTGGTCGCCACTCGCTACCCTGGCAAGTCGCACGTACGCCTTATCGTGTGTGGGTGTCCGAAATCATGCTGCAGCAAACGCAGGTCAGCACGGTCATTCCTTACTTCGAGCGCTTTGTGGCGCGCTTCCCGGATTGCCGCGCGCTGGCCACCGCGCCGCTCGACGACGTGCTGCATCACTGGTCGGGCCTCGGCTATTACGCGCGTGCGCGCAACCTGCAGCGCGCGGCCCAGCAAATCCTGGTGGAACATGGTGGCGAGTTTCCCGGCACCCTCGAACAAGCCATGGCGTTGCCGGGCATCGGCCGTTCCACTGCGGGCGCGATCCTCGCGTTAAGCCGCGATCAACGCCAGCCGATTCTGGATGGCAATGTGAAGCGGGTGCTGACGCGCCATTTCGCGATCAGGGGTTGGCCAGAGTCGCCTGCCGTACAGAAAATTCTGTGGCCGCTGGCAGACTCTTTAACCCCGCTCATCGCCGTCGCGAACTACACCCAGGCGATCATGGATCTCGGTGCCACCGTGTGTACTCGCGGCGAGCCGCACTGCGCAAGTTGCCCGGTGGCGACGAGTTGCGTGGCAATGGCGCGCGGCGTCGTCACAGATTTTCCCTCGTCGCGCCCACGGCGCGTGTTGCCAGAACGGGCGACGCAATTTCTGCTGCTCAACAACCCCGTCGGGGAGTGGTTGCTGGAACGGCGACCACCGAGTGGCATCTGGGGAGGACTGTGGAGTTTTCCCGAACTCGCGGCGACTGAAGAAGGTGCCAGTTGGTGCAGCGCGCGGGACCTGCAGCTCTGCGACGCCCTCGCCCCGCTTGCACCAGTCGTGCATACCTTCACCCATTTCCGGCTAACGATCACGCCGCTCCGCGCGCTGGTGCGCGAGGTTGGCATGCGTTGCATGGATTCAGATCGGTGGCTTTGGTATAACACCTCGGCACCCGCGCGAGTGGGCCTGGCCACGCCGGTGTCTAACATTCTTGCTGCGCTGAATATTCCAGCGAAAGGGGCGTAACGTGAGTCGGATCGTACATTGTGTGAAGCTGGGTGAGGACGCAGAAGGCCTGCCAGCGCCGCCGTATCCAGGCGAACTGGGCCGACGCATTTTTGATGGTGTCTCCAAAGCCGCGTGGCAGAGCTGGTTGAAACATCAAACGATGTTAATTAACGAATACCGCTTAACCCCAATCGAACAGAAGGATCGTAAATTCCTCGAGGCGGAAATGGAGAAATTCTTCTTCGGCGAAGGCTCCGCGCGACCGGATCAGTTCAAGCCACCGGCGTAAAATTTGGACTCAAGGTGACAGCGCCCAGGGGGCATCCAAACGCCAGGCCCCGCCCTCCCGGGCGCAGACCCGGGATCCAGGGGCGTGCGAAATTCGTTCTAACGCAGGAATTAAGGGTCGTCCATTTTCCGTCGCAAGCGCACCTAACGCGCTCCTGCGAAAAACTCACCTAGCAGATGCCAACTCCCCCAGCCAAGCAACAGCAACCCAGTCACCCAGCTCGACCATCGACCAACGGGCAGCACCCGCTCGAGCAAAATAAATACGCTGATCAACGCCATGTACCCGACACTCATGACCCCGCCGACAAACATCAACAGCATCAACGCCCAACAGCAGCCCAGGCAGTAACTGCCATGCGTCATTCCCATCTGCATGGCACCACCAGCACCGTCGCGCCAATGCGCTAACAAAAAAACGAGCGGCGTCTGGCAATGCGCGAGACAGGTGGCTTTGAGCGGCGTTAGTTGATAAATGCCAGCCGCAATGAGTAACCACGCGGCGAACAGCGGACTTATCGCCAGCAGCTGGGTGTGCAGCAGCGCGCCACGGTGCAGTCCCCACTGCAGGAGCGCGAGCAGCAGGCCGAAAGCGCACCACACCAGCAGATAACTCGCACCAAATAGCACGCCGTGCTGCACGCTTTGGGCCGGTGATCCGCGCTTGAGTTTCCAGAAGGTGAGCACGAGCGGCAGCACCGCTGGCGTCATCATCGCAATCATCATGACCACCCACATGAGCGCCGTGGCCAGCGCATACGGACCCAGGTGTTCCGGCCGCATCATCGCCATCATCCAGGCAAACAGCGGCCCCGCGCCCGTCATGCTCGACATCATCGCCGCCCCGCGCCACAGAAAAATCCAGGCGATCACTGTGACGCAAAGCAACCCGCCCAGCGCGAGCAGACGCGCGGTCATGCGCGAGAAATCTGCGGCTTCGCGCGGCGGTGTAAAAGTCGAGGCGCCTAACCCTGCCCGGTCCAGGCGAACGGCGCGAAGTGACCGTTCGTGCGCCCAGCAGGCGCGTCCCATTCAATTCCGAAGGCGCGAATGAAATTCTTAAGCGCCGTGGCGAGATTGAGACGACGGTTAGCAGGATGAAGCGTGTTGTCGATGGCGATGCAGGCACCCGGCGCACTGAGACTTGGCACCCCTTGCACTGACTGCTCAAGCTGGCCCGCGATGCTCACGCTGCGCTGGTGCTCCTGCGCGGAGAACACGATATCCGCGCGCGTAATGCCGCGGAAGTCGCTTATCAAGGGGGCAAAACCTGCGAGCGGACCACCGGCCCCGCCGCTCGCGATCGCGCCGATTGCGGCGACCTGCGCCTCGCTCGCGCTGTTATCCACAATCACCCCGAGCGCCCATTCACCCTGCGACATAATCGCCTTCGATTGCGCGATCACCGCGAAACGCACGCCGTTCAGTGCGGTATCGCCAAAATTCCCCTGCGTAATCGCAAACGTCATCGCGACCTTGCAGAAATCGTGCGTGGCGGGTGTTGTGGAATTCTGGGTGATGCACGGACACAAAAAATCACAGCTGCACGCTTCCATGTACTCGCCGTTGATCGACCAGGGGGTAGCCATTGGCGCGCTCCATTGTTCCAGTAAGGGATTGGAATGATACCGCGCTGCCCACTGTTAGCGAGCGGCAAGTGCCTGGAGCGGGACGGGTTTCGGGTTGACGCCCCAAGACGGAGTCGATTTAATACGGCCTCCCCGCTGGCCCCAACCTGCGGCCGCGCATAAGACTTCTCTGGCCAGGTAGCTCAGTTGGTAGAGCAGCGGATTGAAAATCCGCGTGTCGGCGGTTCGATTCCGCCCCTGGCCACCAAAAAATTCTATTTAAGTCATCGTCTTACGACGCTCAAAAAAATGAGCGGCGAAGTTTTGATCACCGATGTTTCCAAAATGTTTCCAAAACAGTTGGAGCACTGGGATCGTTGCGCTCACTTTTTTCCAAATTCGGGCCGGATTCGAAGCGCTGAACGACCACGGTTGTGTGCTTCGCGCGAAGCTGTTTCGTGGCGCGGTTCAGATCCTCATCGTTGAGGAAGTGATGGAGGGATCGACATATCGACGCTGCCAATTTCGTGATCGATTTCTCGATAGGACACGTTCCTCAGGTTCGTTGATTTGGGGTGCCTTTCAACAACTCTGACCCCGTGATCCGGATCCGTGCGATCGGAAACGACCCGCGTCAGTCGCGATCCGGCGCGCCGCCAGGGAACAAATTACGATAGGGTCGGGCGCCATCGACTGCGCGGGCAACCGAGGGGTAGGCGATCAGGCGGGCGCGATAGGTTTTGAGCCTGCCGAGCGCATCCGGGATGGGGTGCACCCAGTCGGCATAGAACAGCGCCGGCGCAGCGGCGCAATCGGCCATCGTGAAGCGGTCGCCCACCGCCCATTCGTTGCCGAGATTGGCATCGAGCCACGCATAACTTTTGTCGAGGATCGCGCGGCCCTTTGTCGTTTCGGACTCAGGGGCTCGGCCGAGCAAAACATCAACTAAGCCCTGCATCGTGTTCATCACATAGTTGTCAAACAGCCGGTCGAGCATCCGCACCTCGACGCCCAATTGTCCCGCGGGGATCAATCGCGGCGCCGGCGCGACGACCTCCAAATATTCGATGATCGCCGAGGCTTCGAAGATGCTGCGCTCACCGTCCGCCAACAGCGGAAATTTCCCGGTAGGCGAGCGCCGTCCGAATTCCGCGCCATTGTCCGGATGCTCGGCATCAAGCATCCGGAATTCGAACGGTAGGTCTTTTTCCCAAAGCGAAATCAACGCCTTCCACGTGTAAGACGAGAAAGGATGGCCGAAGAGTTCGAGCGCCATCGCCTCAGCTTCGTACCGCTGCCTCGATCGCGGCGACGTCGATTTTCTTCATCGTCATCATCGCTTCGAAGGCGCGTTTGGCAACATCACCGCCCTTGGACATCGCGTCGGTCAGGACGCGCGGGGTAATCTGCCAGTTGAGACCCCATTTGTCCTTGCACCAGCCGCACGCGCTTGCCGCGCCGCCGGCGCTGACGATTGCGCTCCAGTAACGGTCGGTTTCCGCCTGATCGTCGGTGGCGATCTGGGAAGAGAACGCTCCCGACTGCGGAAAGATCGGCCGACCATTCAAGCCGATACAGGGCACGCCGCAGACGGTGAATTCGACCGTCAACACGTCGCCCTTTTTGCCGCCAGGAAAGTCGCTTGGCGCGCGGTGGACGGCGCCGACGGCGCTGTCCGGGAAAGTTTCGGTGTAGAAGCGGGCGGCCGCTTCGGCGTCTTTGTCATACCAGAGGCAGATCGTGTTTTTGTTTACCATTTCAGTGACTCCTTTCGCCCATGAGTGGTAACGCCGCGCTCCGCGAGTTGACTTGTAGGAATGAATGTTGAGACCACTTGTAATAATTTCTGCCCACCGGTTAAGCGATTGTCGTCGAGTGCGGCGCGTAGCTTCGAACCTAAACCTGGCACCGTATTCCGGACGTTAGCTCACGCCACAGCGAACTCGGCATAGCCGCCCTCCCGCGCGTCTATGCATTCCTTGCGGTAATTGCCCGCACCGCCGAAGTAGAACAGCACTACGCGCGGCTTACCCGGGATATTGCCGCCCATGAACCACGAGCCGGGAGACTTGGGCAGGACAGTCATATCGACCAGCTCCTTCATGTGCGCGCCCCAGTCAGCCACTGCTGCGGGGGTGGGTTCCATTGTCCTGCGGCCGTTATCGCGTAGGTAGCCGATGGCGTGCCCAATCCAGTCGACGCAGCCGTCGATGATCACGGGAATGTTGGCAAACGGGCTCTGCGGCCCGCCGACGAGAAACATGTTCGGAAAGCCGTCCACGGTCATGCCGAGATGCGTACGCGGACCTTCGCGCCAGCGCTCGGTCAGCGACACTCCACCGCGTCCGCGGATATCGATACGCAGCAACGTGCCGGTGACGGCGTCGAAGCCGGTGGCGAAGACGATCACGTCGGCCGGATACTCGGTGTTACCGACATTAACGCCGTTGGCAGTGAGCCCC
This sequence comes from Pseudomonadota bacterium, assembly GCA_031417495.1. Taxonomy (GTDB): domain Bacteria; phylum Pseudomonadota; class Gammaproteobacteria; genus CAIKBL01. The sequence goes on from JANOVQ010000639.1 coordinate 30,973, forward strand.
GTGATCGGCGTCTTGCTCACGTCGATGAGCTTCACGTTCTCGCGATTGAAAGTTTCATAATAGAAATGACCTAGCGGAGGCCGTTTCGCGCCAAGCGGATAATCCTGCGGACATAGCAATTCGGCGGTTGCGGGATCTTTCACGATCGCGCGAATCTTGTTGCGTACAAATTTCGAGGCTACTTCGTTCGCGGCGTCGTTCGTGAAGAGATCGTCGAAGGTTTCGAACAGGAAGCGGAAAGTACCGACTTCCCAGCCTCGTTCGAGAATGCGCTGGCATTCCGCGGCCGACACATCGGCGAGGTTGCGCCCGGCATCATCGAAATCGAAGCCAAAAGCCTGCTCGCGCGTGCGCGCCCAGATCCGGTCGTAGTTGCGGCGGATTGCTTCGCGTTGATAGTCGTTCATCGGTGCGTTGCGCGCGGGGAGTACGTAATTGGGGGTGCGTTGCAAGACCGTCAGCGAGGCGGCCGTCTCGGCGACGACTGGAATGAGTTGAACGGCGGTGGCGCCGGTGCCGATCACGACCACACGCTTGCCGGTGAAGTTGACCGGCTCATGCGGCCAGTTACCCGTGAGATACCACTCGCCGCGAAAGTGTTCGAAGCCGGGAAAGTTCGGCTTGTAGGGCGTCGACAACGGGCCCGTGGCCGGAATCAAATACGTAGCCGTCAAGCGCTGACCATTATCGGTGGTGACCGTCCAGCGGTTAGCCGTGTCATCGTAATGCGCGCCGGTGACGCGCGTATTGAACTGAATATCGCGGCGCATATCGCAAAAGTCCGCGACATAGCGCAGGTAAGCCAGGGATTCGTCCCAACCCGGGAAGCGCTCGGTCCACTTCCAATTGTCCTGAATCTCCTTCGAGAAGGAGTAGGCATAGAGCCAGGCCTCGCTATCAGTTCGCGCCCCCGGATAGCGGTTGTAGTACCAGGTACCACCCACCTCGGAACCCGCTTCAATGACGCGTGCACTTAAACCTAGCTCACGCAGCTCATGCAGCATGCGCAGGCCACCGAATCCCGCGCCGATGACAATGGCATCGTAGTCGCCGCGCGCGCCTTGGGCATCGCGAGAAGCTTGGTTGTTGTCGCTGACTTGCTGCATGCTGAATTCTCCTGCGTGTAGATAAAGGTGCCTGTTCCCGGGCGCCGCTGTCTCAGTTCGCGCGAGTTCACCCGGGGCATCGCTTCGATAGGTCAATTCTACGCGATGTCCGTTCGGATCGAAGAAATAGATCGGCTGCACGAAACCGTGATCGCGAGGGCCGATGAAGTCAACACTGTGCGCGCTTAGCCGCGCCATGAACGCCTGCTGTGCCGCTTAACCATCGACTTCGAGCGCGAGATGCTGGACCCATGGCAGCTTCAGTCGGCAACTCGAAGAAGGCGACATAGCTGCCGTCACCGAGTTCGAGGAGAGTCTCCCGATGGCGCCATCCGATCGCGAAGTGCTTCAGAACCATCTCGCCAAGTATTGCTTTGCGGTAGATAGAGATTCCGCGGAGGAAATTGCCGCGTTGTTCTGGCCCGACGCTCGTCTTGAGTTCAACGGCACTCATACAGGCTTCGAGGAAATTCGCCTGTGTTACGCCGATTGGATCCAAAAGATGCGCGGCCTATACGACGTTGAGCGCCGATGAGTCAATCCAATCATCTGGAACCATTCTGCGTCGGCAACATCGCAGCCGCAGTTCCTGTGGTCGTTGTTTTCTCTCATTGACTAACCGCCGAAAGCTCCCGTTGCACCCTGCGTCATGATCGGCGAGGAGGCGGCAGACATAAGCAAACAAGACCTAATCGTTGACAGGAGCATCAACCGTCGGCGCGGCCTTGGCGGATAAAACATCACTATCCTTCAGCGCGCCCGCGACCAGGGGACTAGGCTCTAAATAGCGGAGCGGAAATACCGGCCACGCCAAAAGCCGCAGGAAGAGGAGACTGGCCGCAGCGTGCCTCCTGCG
>JANOVQ010000640.1:0-4709 GCA_031417495.1 Pseudomonadota bacterium
AAATGTTGATAGACATCGATTTCCTCCGCGTGCTGCTGGGCTAAATGGTGCGATCAGGGCTCGAGAGGGCACGCGTTCCGGGCGCTGATGACGAGTCTATGCTCGCTTGCATTCGTCAGGGGGCTTGATCGTCCCATGACTAACACTGAATGTAGCAACGGAATTTCACGCTGACAATATTCTGCGTGAAATATTCCGCGCACTTGGCTTACTTCGGTTCCGGTTTCTCGATCGGTCCGCCTGCCGCGAGCCACGCTTCGAGCCCGCCGCCGATGTGTGCGACATTGGGAAGGCCCATCATCTGGGCTGTTTGGGTCGAGAGTGCTGAGCGCCAGCCCTTGCTGCAATGAAAAATAAACTGCTTGCCGGATTCGAAGATCGGTTTGTAGTACGGACTTTCGGGATCAATCCAAAATTCCAGCATGCCGCGCGGGACATGCAGTGCGCCTGGAATTTTCCCTTCGCGCTGCAGTTCGCGCAGATCGCGCAGGTCGACTATCTGCACATTCGGATCGTCGCGTCGCGCAATGACCTCCTGCGCGCTTAAGGTCGTAATCTCCGCCTCGGCGCGCCGCACCAGTTCTGCATAGCCAATTGTGAGTTTCATGCGCAGTCTCCCGGCTCATTTTCCTTAGCGCATGGTCGCGCAAATGCGCGCCTGAGTCATCAGGGGGCGCGCTAGGTGCGGTGCGAGCGATTAGGTCCAGACGCGGTAGGTTTCGCGCGGGTGGCCTTAGTGCGTGCACGTGGCGGACGTGGGGTGGTGGGCAATCCAAGATGTTGGGTCGCGAAACGTTGCGCGCGTGCACCTTCGGCGGCATGCCCGGTGCCTGCTGGCTGAAAATGCGGGATTAGATGATTCGGCCCGTTGCCGATGAGATCCGCGCGCCCCATGCGTTGGAGCGCTGCGCGCAGCATTGGCCAGTTGTTGGGATCGTGATAGCGCAGAAAAGCCTTATGCAGGCGACGCACTTTGAGTCCCTTCGGAATTGGCACCTCTTCGCTGGTGCGGGTGATTTTGCGCAACGGATTGCGGCCCGAATGGTACATGGCAGTGGCGAGCGCCATGGGCGAGGGGAGAAATGCCTGTACTTGATCCGCGCGGTATTTATGCTTCTTCAACCACAGCGCGAGTTCGAGCATGTCCTCGTCGCGGGTGCCCGGATGGGCGGCGATGAAGTAGGGGATCAGGTACTGCTCTTTGCCGGCGGCGCGCGAGTATTTGTCGAACAATTGCTTGAACCGGTAGTAGGTGCCGACCCCCGGCTTCATCATTTTCGAGAGCGGTCCTTCTTGCACGTGTTCTGGCGCGATTTTGAGATAACCGCCGACGTGATGGGTCGCGAGTTCCTGCACGTATTCTGGCGATTGGATCGCCAGGTCGTAACGTACACCCGAGGCGATAAGAATTTTCTTGATGCCAGGCAGCGCGCGCGCGCGCCGATACAGGTTAATCAACGCGCTGTGATCGGTATTCAGGTTCGGGCAGATGTCCGGATAAACACAGGCGGGTCGTCGGCACGCGGATTCGATCTCCGGGCTCTTGCACGCGATGCGATACATGTTCGCCGTCGGGCCGCCGAGATCGGAGATCACCCCGGTGAAGCCCGGCACGTTATCACGGATGTTCTCGATCTCGCGGATCACGGAATCTTCGGAGCGGTTCTGAATAATCCGGCCTTCATGTTCGGTGATCGAACAAAATGTGCAGCCACCAAAACAGCCCCGCTGAATCGGGATCGAGAAGCGAATCATTTCATAGGCCGGAATTTTGGCCGCGCCATAACTGGGGTGAGGCAGCCGGCAGTAAGGCAGTTCGTAGATCCCATCCATTTCAGGGGTGGTCAGCGGAATCGGTGGCGGATTGATCCACACGTCGTGATCCCCATGACGCTGCACCAGCGTCCGCGCGTTCCCCGGATTGGATTCGAGGTGCACTGCACGTGAGGCGTGGGCATAGAGCACGGGATCATCACGCACCTGCTCATAAGCCGGCAGGCGCAACACCGAGCGCGTGCGATCTGCATTGCGGACCAGGCGGGCGGCGCGCACTACCTGTAACGGGATGGCCATTGTGGTTTGGGTGCTGGCGGTTGCGGGGCGATTGACCTTCGGTTCCGGCGCCATGGCATAAGGATCGATCGCCGGGCTTAGTGCGCCCGGTGTATCGATGTCAGTGGAGTCGATTTCAATCCAGTCTGGTGGCGTGCTGCGTACCAGCGCAGTTCCGCGAATGTCGATCAATGCGCCGACCGCTTCACCTGCGGCAAGGCGGTGCGCAATCTCGACAATTTGCCGCTCGCCATTGCCGTAAACCAGCAAGTCCGCTTTCGCGTCGAGCAGGATCGAGCGGCGGACTTTTTCCGACCAATAATCAAAATGTGCGACCCGTCGCAGGCTGGCTTCAATGCCACCAATGACGACAGGTGCGTCTGGAAAAGCTTCGCGGGTGCGTTGGGTATAGACGATGACTGATCGGTCCGGGCGTCTGCCCGGCTCGGCCCCCGCGGTGTACGCATCATCGCTGCGGATACGGCGATCAGCAGTGTAGCGATTCACCAGCGAATCCATATTGCCGGCGGTGATACCGAAGAACAGCTGAGGTGGTCCGAGGCGCGCGAAATCTGCGGTCGTGCGCCAATCAGGTTGCGCGATGATGCCGACTCTGAAGCCCTGCGCTTCAAGCATGCGGCCAATGATCGCCATGCCGAAACTTGGGTGGTCGATATAGGCATCGCCGGTGATTACGATCACATCGCAGGCATCCCAGCCCAACGCTTCCATTTCGGCACGGGTGGTTGGCAGGAATGGGGCAGGGCCGAGGCGATGCGCCCAGAACTTGCGATAGCTGAATAAGTCTTTGGCAGAGTCCATACGTATGGGCGCGGATCGCGTGGAGGGCGCGAAGGTTCGGGGGGGCAGGATAGCACTAACAGACGCCTAGCGACCGTTCATCGGAACGGTCGCTAGGCACAAGACTAAAACAAACGATTACCGATCATAACCACCGGTTCGACGCGGGGGACGAGCCGGGCGATCTTCGCGTGGCTTAGCCTCATTGACGCGCATATTGCGGCCTTTGAGTGGCTTCTCGTTGAGGTTTTTAATCGCCTCATTGGCCTCTGAGTTATTCGGCATCTCAACGAAGCCGAATCCCTTGGATTGACCAGAAAATTTGTCTTTGATGACGCTCGCGTTTGCGACCGCACCATAGGCCGAGAAGGCCTGCGACAGATCTGCATCGGTCACGCCATAGGCCAGATTTCCAACATATATATTCATCAGTCTCTCTCATCAGTATTGATCGTGGGTTGTCTTCAATCGCGTTGGTGAGAAACCAGCCACACAAATTTCTCGCCAATGAATCGCCGCAGGCGGCGAATTCTAAAAACTGCTCTGAGTTGTACTGATTGTCGGAAAATTCGACCGGGTAGGACCTTACTCAAGTGCAGATCTCAAGGGTTGGTACGAATAAGGTTAAAAGGTTGTTAGCTTGCATCTTACATAAAGATTGTGCTAACGCCAGCATTATTTTCGAGGGCGCGCGTAAATTCGTCGGCGTGCTTTGTCCACTGTGATGGAAAGTGGAACGTCCCCGGTCTCCGTCCTCCCGACTCCCATCCCCCAGTGAGGGCCCAGTCGTTGCGGGCGGAGACCGCGGACACTCCGCACCCAGCACCGCGCTGAATTGTGGACGAAGAATGTCGGCTTGAACGAATGAGTGCGTTAATTCGCGTCCCTATACTTGAAATGAAACGCAGCGCCCCGACTGATCACCGAGCCGACTGAGGGGGCGGGAAAGTGCGTGCCCAGCACCAGGGTATCGGAATCCGCGTAGCGGCTCAGGAAGGCGCGCCGCGTGCGGCGGGCGAGTTCTGGCTGGTCGTCGTACATGAAGTTCCACTCGGGGTGCTCACATTGCAACGGACTGTGGATCAGATCTCCGGTCACTACACCGGAAGCGCCGGCCGACGCAATTTTGATCGCGCAATGTCCCGGCGTGTGGCCTGGGGTGGATTCCAGGAACAGGCAATCATCCACGGCGTAGTCCGTATCGACCAGGATGCCGCGACCCGCTTCCATGACCGGTAGTACGTTTTCGATGAAGACCGGATCCTGTTTGGTGCGGTACTCGCGTTCGGCGTAGGCGTATTCCTCTTTCGCAAAGAGGTAACGCGCATTGGGGAAGGTTGGCACCCAGCGACCGTCTTTCTGTTGCGTGTTCCAGCCACAGTGATCGAGATGCAGATGGGTGCAGAACACAAAATCAATTTCTTCCGGATGGACGCCGGCGGCCGCAAGGTTGTCCAGAAAAGTCCTGTCGTCACGTCCTGCCCAGCGCTTAAAGCCGGCCATGGATTTGTGATTGCCGACACAGGTATCGACCAAGGCAAGATGGTGCGGTGTGCGGATCAAATAACTCTGGATCGGCAGGATCAATTTGCAGGATCCCACCGTCAACGATATTGAGCATCAGGTCCGCGTCATCGTTAAGGTGGTGTTCTTCCAGCCTGAATAGCGTCTTTTGACGCTGCGACATGAATTCCCGAAGCATTTCGATGGGAAACACTTGCGGATCCTTTTTTACCGCCTCAACCATACGGTCGTGGATCTGGTCGAGCACGCTGTCCGGGGCGCGCGAGAACAACCGCAGCACAAAGGCCATATAAAGGTATTGCCGCATCCCCCTCCCGTTATAACCGTCCGGC
>JANOVQ010000641.1:0-2164 GCA_031417495.1 Pseudomonadota bacterium
CCGCCGAGTTAGTAAACAAATCAATTAGTTGGTTTTCCAGTTCGTAACTTCGAACCAGGTGGTCGGGAGTTCGAGTCTCTCAGGGCGCGCCAATAAATCAATGGTTTACGAATTTTTCTCTCTGGCGTGTCGAAGCCAAGTCCGCGCGCACGTAGCCGGCTTGAGTGTGTCGATTCAGTTTACGCATGGCCATGTCATCGAGCATGCGTTGACGTAACGGGCTGATCGGCTTGAGTGTAGGAATCATGGTGCTGCTCCTGTGTTGGGCAATGGTTTTTGAGCACCATCACCTCAACACAGGACAGGGCCATCTTGAAAACACCGGCAGGAACGAGCGACGCCGGCAACGACCTCGCTATAGGTTACCGCGCGAGCGGTTTAGTGCGTTGGTAGGGGTCGTTAGATGCCCGCCCTTCGGCGCGGCATGTGAGGTAGTGATGGGGGCCGTTATCGAAAACTTAAGGGCAAGAACCGTCTTTTTAGCGATAGGTAAGAGAGGAGGTACTTCGAGGTTAAGAATTGCGGATGGGCAGTTTTATCGTGTGGTATTGCCCCACGAGTGCCACATAGATCGAAACAGCCTGGACAGAAAGAAGCTAGCTCATTGAAAAAATGGTGGGCCCGCTCGGACTCGAACCGAGGACCAAGGGATTATGAGAGGCTTATTAATCAATAACTTACTGATTATTCTAGCTTTGGCAAAATGAGCCAAAATCAGCCGAAATTTTGTTGATTCAATAGGTTGAATCAGTTTCGCGCAGGTCGCTGAATCTGGGCAGTGTACCGCCAGTGTACCCGCTGGCGGACGGCAATCAGCACGCCCTTATCTCCCTCAGCAGCGCTTAATCGTGGGAGTAATCGAACGCGCATTATCGACGCCCTTGATCGATACTAACGCGCGGCGTTAGTATCGGTATCGCTGTGATCAAGTCTTTCCGCGATCGTGAGACAGAACGAATATTTCAAGGGCAATTTTCGCGTCGATTTCCAAAGGAGATCCAGCGGATCGCCGCGCGCAAACTCGAAATCATCGCTGCTGCCACCCGACTCGATACCTTGCGGATCCCACCCTCGAACCGACTCGAGAAGCTCAAGGGGGAACGCGCGGGTCAATTCAGTATTCGAGTGAATGACCAGTGGCGGATATGTTTCATCTGGCGCAGCGGCGATGCTTACGACGTCGAGATCGCGGATTATCATTGAGGAATTAGTGATGGCCAAGAAACGCGACATCCCGCCCATTCATCCCGGAGAAATTCTTTTCGAAGAATTCCTGGTGCCAATGGATATCAGTCAGTACCGATTGGCCAAAGACATCAGCGTACCGCAGCGGCGGATCAGCGAAATCGTGCAAGGTAAGCGCGCAATCACTGCGGATACCGCGCTTCGACTTGGACGCTACTTCGCGATGGAACCGCAGTTCTGGCTGAACCTGCAAACCCGGTACGACCTGCAGCAGGCCGAAACCGGCCTGGCTGGTCGACTCGAGGAGGAAGTGAGGCCTCGCGCCGCATAGTCTTTCAATTAGTAGTCGTTCTGCGAAATCTCATCAATCACTGCTCTATATGTGGCCGGAGCGCCCGGGGGTATTTGCTCATATCGGCTGCGGTGCGGTAGGGATCTCTGGTCGGCCAAAACCGGTCCCACACGCCACCTGACACCGGACGCTTATGGACGCGTAACCGGACTCTCGTAAGTCGAGAGCTGAGGCATTCGCTTGGTCGAGACCGATCAAGATATTGAACATTTCCCGTAACATGCCCAGATGCGATGTACGACCTGCCAGTACGAGAACGATCTAGGAACTAAATTCTGCGGGGAATGCGGCAACAAGCTCGCGCGGGTTTGTTCAGCATGCGGGGTTGAGCTGAAGCCTACCACCAAATTCTGTCCTGAATGCGGCGCCTCCATCGCGGTGACCGCAACCGCGGTAGAGCGCCTCGTTCGCCACGTTGAGAACTACACCCCCAAACACCTCGCCGACAAGATCCTGCAATCCAAATCCGCGCTTGAAGGCGAGCGCAAGCAGGTCACGGTGTTGTTCGCCGATGTCAAAGGCTCGATGGAATTGGCCGAGCAACTGGATCCAGAGCAGTGGCACCACATCCTCGATCGCTTCTTTCAGATCTTGAGCGACGGCGTGCACCGCTTCGAAGGCACGGTC
>JANOVQ010000642.1:0-6688 GCA_031417495.1 Pseudomonadota bacterium
CCGCAGGCACCGTTGAACTCATGGGCGATGATCTTCTTGAGGTTCGGCGTCATCCGCTTGGTATGCTGATGGCGGAAGCGCGTCCGGGGTTTTTGCGTTATCGCGCCAATTATCTTGCCGGCCAGTTGTACGCCGGTGCGCCGAACGCGGAGGATTTGTTGATTCCCGAAGCCTATCGGCCGGTACTCGCGCGGATCGCGGAAGAAGCTCACTCAAGGGGCCGCTCGCCGGCCGTCGCGATCGTTCAAATCGAGAAATTTTTCGCCCAGAATTTTCGCTACAGCCTGATTCAACCGGGTTACTTTCCGGGACGCAAACCGCTGATTTCGTTTCTGTTAAGTGATCGCGCCGGACACTGCGAGTACTTCGCAACCGCGACCACCTTGCTCCTCCGCCAAAGCGGAATTCCGGCACGCTATGCGGTAGGGTATCTAGTCGATGAATACAGCACGCGCGAACACGCCTTTATCGCCCGCGCGCGCCACGCGCATGCCTGGGCGGAAGCCTTCATTGGGGGCAAATGGCGGGTAGTCGATACGACGCCGGGCCTGTGGTTGGAGGCAGAGGCGTTTCAGGGCTTTCCGTGGCACTTATTCGGGGATACGGTCAACTGGTTACGCTGGCAGCTGCAAAGAGTCCAACGCGGAGAATTAGCGTTGGATACCCGCGGACTGCTCGCGCTACCGTTCCTGCTCGGTTGGCTGTTCTGGCGCCTGCGACCACTCGCGCGCAGGCGCGGGCTTGTGAATAAGCCTGCCAGCGCCATCCGCGCGCAGTCGGAATTACGCCCGCTTTTTGATTCTCTGGCGCGCCGTGGCATTTATCCGCGCCCGGGCGAAACGACTCTTGATTTTCTGACGCAACATTGGCCCCCCACTGGCGGCGGAATTCTGCATGCGATGGTCATGCTCCACTATGCCGAACGCTACCGGCACGGCGGACTCACCACAGAGGAGCGCAGCATGCTGCACCATTACGTGAAGGTCTTGTTAAACGAGCCCCGAAAATCCGCGATTTAGAGAGCTCGCTAGATAAGATTGGTGCGCGCCACCCGCAATTGTTCAGCGTCGCGGGCGGTGGGTTGCTCCAGCAAATAGCGGTCAATTTCGGCAAGCGGGATTAGACGTTGGAAGATGGCGCGACTTTTCTCTTCGGCGGCGACGCCAGCATGACGCAAGAACTCGCTTGGGCTGATGGCGCCAGTCTCAAGCACAATCATCGCTTCATTCGTAATTTCGCGCAGCATCAGATATTCGGCCTGCAGGCGCGCGTTCACCAACCCGGGGGGCGCCAGATGATTCTCGTAGATCCCGCGCACCTCTAATTTGTAACCACCGATTAAAATGGGGTTGATCGTCTCTTCAAGCTGCGCTTCCAGTGTGCTCAAGCGGCTGATGACGAGATCAGCCGCCGCCAACCTGATTTCCTCAGTGCTGCCGAGGGCTACATAAATTTCCACGATGTCATTCACCGAGAGACTGCGGTAGCGATCATGGATGAAGAGGTAATTTCGCTCGGCGTGCAAGGCTTCGAGCGCCGGATAGCCGAGGAAGCGCGCTAAGTCAGAAACTCTGGCGAGCTGGAGATTAAAACCAACGCCACAAATCAGTTGGGTGGCATTCAAGCCTACTAATTGCGCAAGATGGTCGCGCCGCGCCGCGCCTTCACCGCGCAGCCGCTCACGCAGCGGCGAAAATAGGGACACCAGCCCTTGGGCTGAAGCGCGGATCAGATTTTCGAAGGTCTGCATCATGGTGGTTAGTCCTGCCGCAGACTATCACGGACCGCGATTGGAGTTGGATACCGCATCACAATCATGTAGCTCGAGACGACGAATGTGATCACCGTCGCAAGCTGCAGCACATTGGAGGCCTGGGCGCCGAGCACGCCCACCTCAGTCGCTAACACCGCCACCAGCAAACTGAACTCACTCACCTGCCCTAACCGCACGCCGGCTTCAGTCGCGAGCTTGCGGCTCTCACCGGCCGCCAGAAATAGCCGACGAAATAACCAGGGCTTGATGAGTAGCATCAAAATCGCCAGCCCGACCGCCGGCCGCCAGGTCTCGGTCAACATCCCTAATTCCAGGCTCGCGCCCACTGAGAAGAAAAATAAGATTAAGAAAAAATCACGCAAGGGCCGCAAGCTATCGGCGATGAACAGCGAAACCGGACAATTAGCGAGTGCGACACCCGCAATGAACGCCCCGATTTCATGTGATAAGCCGCACCGATGGGCGAGTTCTGCCAAGGAGAGACACCAGGCAATCACGAGCAGAAACATGTATTCCTGAATCCGATCAAAACGTGCTAATAGCGGTTCCAGCACCCAATGTTCGCCCGCGTAAGCCACCGCGATCAGGAATGGCAAAGCCATTAATTCGCGCAGAAAACCGCTGAACCCGCCCGCCCCGTCGACACTGCCCTGCACCGCAAGCAGCACCAGGATCGCCAACAGATCCTGCAGCAGCAGCACGCTGATCATCACCTGCCCGGTATGTTGATGATGAAGCGCTGTAGTCGGCAGCAGCTTCAGCCCGATGATAGTGCTGGAGAACATCATCGCCGCCCCGATCACCAAAGCTTCGCGCGGTGCAAAACCGAGGCCGCAGGCGAAGCCCGCCCCAATTACGAAAAAGCACAGAGAACTCGCAAACGTCACGACAGTCGCTTCGCGGAGCATTTTTAGAAGCTGCGCAGGGACCATGTTCAGCCCCAGCAGGTAGAGCAGAAACATGATTCCAATATCGGAAACTTCCTGCAACCAAGCAGCGTCTTCGACGACTGCGAGTCCGGAGGGTCCCAGGAAAATGCCCCCGGCGATGTAGGCGACGATCATCGCCTGCCGCGCATAGAGCGCGCAGGTCGCCAACACTGCTGCACTGGCAAAGACCACGAAGATCGAAAAGACGACGGAAACGGCGCTCATTCGTGCGGGCCTGCGGCACTGGCCGTGCGCAGAAACTCTTCGATGCGCGCCACCGAAATCTTCTCCGCAGTGCGCAAGGTCGGCGCGAATAAGGCCACCCGAAACTCCGCCATAAGCAACCACAGTCTCGCGCGTTGCGCGCACGCCAAGTTATCCGTTACACACGCCACCCGAACCTCCAATGCTGCGTAAGTGGTTCTTCGCTGCAGATCCTTGCCAGGATTTTCCCACAAGCGCTCGATTCGAAGCTCGATCGCTTTCAGGTACCGCGGGTAGTGCACCAGGGCGCGCCGGCGGCGCCATAAGAAGCCAGGAATAAACAAGGTCTGCAGCTCCGCCCGCAATTCCGCTGCCACCTCGGGCCAGCGCGCTTCGAGCGGCGGCAGCGCGCCCTGGACGAGCGGCACCGCGCGCTCAAATAAGTCTTTCAGAAGGGTCACCTGGGTCTGAAAACTCCGCTGAATGTTAATCGCCACGTCGTCGCGCAGAGCGGCAAACTGTAATTCATCACGCGGGAGCGCGGCCTGCTCAAGTGCTCCTTCAAAGCAGGCCCGGACCAGCATGTCGCCGATCTGATCGGTAAAGGTCAGGCGTAACGCCAACAACTCTATCTGGGTTAAGCCCGTGAGTGCTTTACGCAGGGTTTTGACCTCGCGCGGCAAGGTATTCAAAAGTAGACGAATCACCCCAGTACGGTGCGCCGCCGCCGCGGCGACCGGCGAGGCGAGCACCAAGACCCGCACTTCATCCGCTAAGTCGTGCAAAGCCGGATAGCCCGTGACTGTCATGCCCCCAACGACCTGCTCGATCTGCGTGGGCAGCGCGCCGAAATTCCAAACGCGCGCCGCGTGCGCTGGAATGGTCCACGGCAGTGCATGAAAGGACGCCGTAATCTCGCGACGACGTTGCGCAAGCCAGTCTGCCAGATCACGCGTCGTGTCGATTTCGCGGCCTTCAGCGGTGAGTACACGCACGCGCATGCAGAGATGTGGCGGAAGGTCGCGATCATTCCATTCCGCCGGCTCGAGTCTGAGCCCGGTCATGCGGGTCACGGCCCCGCTTAAGGCCACGGGGAGTTCGCCGGCGAGCGGTTCGACCGCGGCGGTCAGCGCCTGTGCGAACTCCGCGAGCGGCGCCAGATAGCGCCGCCGGTCCTTGGGCAGTCGCTTGATCAGCACCGCAATCTTCTCGGCGAGCAGTCCGGGCACTAACCGCTCGAGCGCAGCTGCCGGGACCTGCGCTAGCGCGGCCAGCGGCATGCTCACCGTCACGCCGTCATCTGCTTCGCCGGGGCGGTAGCGATAAGTCAGTGGGAAGACCATCCCCGAAATTTGTAAGTGTGCGGGATAGAGGTACTCAGTAATGCCCTCAATGCCTGCGCGGGTCACGGTCGCCTCGCTCATATGGAGCGCACGTTCGTGCGCGGGATCTGCCCGCAGCCATGCCAGCAACTGCCGGCGACTGACAATCTCCGGCGGCACACATTGCGTATAGAAATCGCCGAGCGCAGCCCGCTCGGCTAACAGGTCCCGCCGGCGCGCGCGCTCCTCAGCCGCTTGGACCTTCGCCACCAAGCCCAAATTGTGGCTTAAGAAGTTCATGGGGGTGCCAAGTTCGCCGGCCACCAAGGCCTGCTCGATGAAGACTCGCCGGGCTTGCGCAGGATCGAGTTGTGGCAGTGAAATTCGCCGCGCGCTGATGAGCGTCAAGCCATAGAGCGCCTGTTCTTCCAGCACATAGGACTCGCCCCGCGTGGCGTCCCATTGCGCCGGACCGTAGGTGCGCTTTACCAATGCCGCGGCTGCGTGCGCGACCCATTTGGGATCGACTTTGGCGACGACCCGCGCGAAGGTCTGTGAGGTCTCAATAATTTCCGCAGCCATAATCCACGGCGGCGGATGTCCGCGCACCGACGAGCCCGGATGCAAGCGGATGTGCTGCTGCCGACAACCGACATAATCCGCTTTGCGCTCCCAGCGCGCGACGCGGGTGGTCAAGCCGGTGAGAAGCGCCTGATGGACGGCGCGATAGGATGCCGGTTCGCTGTTCTCAGGCAATGACATCGCGCGCGTTCGGGTCTGCAGTTCGCGGTGGATGTCCAGCCACTCGCGCACCCGGCGAAAGGCCCAAAACTGGGTGCTGCAGTAAGCCTGTTGCTGGCGGCGCGACAACGGCAGCATCTCGCGCTGGACGGCGTCCCATGCGCGCACATACCACAGGAAGTCGGAACGACCATCGCGCAAACGCTGATGTGCTAAATCGGCCGCCTGGCGGGCGCTGACCGGTCGCTCGCGAATGTCCCCTGCACTTAGCGCGCTCACGATCACCAGTGCTTCCGCCAGTGAGCCCAACTCCGCAGCGGCGAGTAACATGCGCGCGAGTCGCGGATCGACCGGCAGGCGCGCCAGCTGTCGACCCAATTTCAGCAGCCTGCGCTCGCTGTCGAGGGCGCCCAGTTCCCGCAGTAATTGGTAACCGTCGTTAATCGCATTGCTCGCCGGCGGATCGAGCAACGGGAAATCTTCCAGCCGACCAATTCGCAAATCCGCGAGTCGCAATATCACGCCGGCCAGATTGGAGCGCAGCAACTCCGGCTGCGTATACGGTGGGCTGCGCGCTAATTGTTGCTCGCTATACAGTCGAATACAGATCCCCGGACGTTCGCGGCCGCAGCGACCGCGCCGTTGTGCGGCACTCGCCTGCGAGATACGACTGATCGGCAAGCGTTGGATTTTGCTGCGAGGGCTATAACTGCCGATGCGGGCCAAGCCGGCGTCGATCACGTGGCGCACCCCGGGCACGGTGACCGAAGTTTCGGCGACATTGGTCGCGAGAATCACATGCCGCCGCGCATGCGGTGTGAAGACACGCTGCTGCTCCGCAAATCCCAAGCGCGCGTAAAGCGGCAATACCTCGGTATGCGCCAACTGCGCGCCGCGGATAATTTCTGCCGCCTCATGGATTTCCCGCTCACCTGGAAGGAACACCAGGACATCGCCGAAATCGTCCGCGTCTAACTCGGCGAGTGCTGTCACAATCGCTGGATAGAGTGCGCTGCTGCTCTGTGCTGCTTCGAGAGGTCTATAACGCTGCTCAACGGGATACGTTGCGCCGGGAATTTCGACCGCCTTCGCGGCGCCAAAAAAAATTCGAAACCGCTCGGCCTCCAAGGTTGCCGACATCAGTATCACGCGCAAGGCGGGGCGCTGCAGCAACAACTTGCGCACATAGCCAAGGAGAAAGTCGATATTCAAACTGCGCTCGTGCACCTCGTCGATAATGAGTATGTCATAGGCGCTCAGCGTTGGATCGCGGGTGATTTCCTGGAGCAAAATGCCATCCGTCATCACCTTTAGGCGGGTGCTTGGCGAGACCTGACGTTCGAAGCGGGTCTGAAAACCGATTTGCGCACCGAGCTTGCTCCCCCATTCCTCCGCAATCCGCGCCGCCACCGTGCGTGCGGCAAGCCGTCGCGGTTGGGTGTGGCCAATGCGCGCGGCGGGCGCGTGGCGCAAACACAGCTGCGGGATTTGAGTGGATTTTCCGGAGCCAGTGGCACCCGCGACAATCGTGACCGGATACCGCTCCAGACTCTCCGCGATGACGGCGAGGAACGGCCCAATCGGCAAGGTCGTCACGGGCCGCGGCGCTGCGCTCGGACGGGCCGCCTCGTGGACTTCACTCATGACAATTCCGGCACCAGATAACGCCCCACTAACACGATTAGCACGCTTGAGAAGACGTTCAACAGAAAGGCGGC